>JBEEMM010000052.1:0-8497 GCA_041192685.1 Bacteroidota bacterium
ACTGAATTCCGACGAAAAAAAGCTCGCCCTGCGCAACGCGCTGCGCTACTTTGAGCCCCGCCACCACGAAGTGTTGGCTGCGGAATTCGCCGAGGAACTGAGCCACTACGGACGCATTTACATGTACCGTTTTAGGCCGACCTATGCCATGAAGGCCCGGCCCATTCATGAATACGCCGCGAAGTCCCAGCATGCCGCATCCATCATGCTGATGATTCAGAACAATCTGGATCCGGCAGTCGCCCAGCACCCGCACGAACTCATTACCTACGGCGGCAATGGGGCTGTCTTTCAAAACTGGGCGCAGTACCTGCTGACCATGCAGTACCTCGCCACGATGACCGACGATCAGACCCTTCATTTGCACTCGGGGCATCCTCAAGGGCTATTCCCGTCGTCGCCGCAGGCTCCGCGCGCAGTAGTAACCAACGGAATGGTGATTCCTAACTATTCAAAACCCGACGACTTAGAACGATTTAATGCACTGGGCGTCAGTCAGTACGGACAAATGACAGCCGGCAGCTACATGTACATCGGCCCGCAGGGTATTGTGCACGGAACCACCATCACCCTGATGAATGCGGCTCGTAAGTTTACCAAAGGTCCGCTCGAGGGCAAGCTCTTTGTTACGGCCGGACTCGGTGGCATGAGCGGCGCCCAGCCCAAGGCAGCTTCGATTGCAGGCCTCGTAAGCATAACCAGCGAAATCAACGCCACCGCCGCCGAAAAACGCCACCAACAAGGTTGGGTTGACCTCCTAACCTACTCGGCCGACGAGGCCATTGACCTAGCGCTTAAGGCACAGGCAGTTAAAGGCAACACTTCGATAGCCTTTGTAGGAAACACCGTGGACCTTTGGGAGCGCCTGGTCGTCCGCGGGATTCATGTTGACCTCGGGTCGGACCAGACCTCCCTCCACAACCCGTGGGCCGGCGGATACTACCCCCAGGGCTACGACTACGAGCAAGCAAACCGCCTGATGACGGAGGATCCCGAGCGCTTCCGCGCTGAAGTCCAGTCGACGCTGCGCCGTCACGTGGCTGCCGTCAACACGCTGCATGCCCGAGGCATGTACTTTTTTGACTACGGCAACGCCTTTTTGCTTGAGTCAAGCCGAGCCGGTGCCGACGTTTTGGCCGACAACGGCTTGGACTTCAGCTACCCGAGCTACGTTCAGGACATCCTCGGCCCGATGTGCTTTGACTACGGATTTGGTCCCTTCCGCTGGGTCTGCGCCAGCGGCTCCGCCGACGACCTGCGCACCACCGACCGCATCGCCGCCGACGTGTTGCGCGCCCTGGCCGCCGAAGCGCCCGAAGACATTCAGGTTCAAATGCAAGACAACCTGCACTGGATCGAGCAGGCCGAGCAAAATAGCCTTGTGGTCGGTTCCCAGGCGCGGATTCTCTATGCCGACAGCGTGGGTCGAATTGCGATTGCAGCCGCCTTCAACGAGGCCATCGGCCGGGGAGAGCTGGGGCTCGTGGTCCTCGGCCGCGACCACCACGACGTGAGCGGTACCGACTCGCCCTACCGCGAGACCTCCAATATCTACGATGGGTCGCGCTTTACCGCAGACATGGCCGTGCACAATGCTATTGGCGACAGCTTTCGCGGGGCCACTTGGGTTTCGCTGCATAACGGCGGCGGAGTGGGCTGGGGTGAGGTGATCAACGGAGGATTTGGCATGCTGCTCGACGGCAGCACCGAGGCCCGCAGAAAACTAGAAAGCATGCTCTTCTATGACGTCAACAACGGGGTTGCGCGACGAGCCTGGGCCCGTAATTCGGAGGCCATGACCGCCATTAAGCGAGAACTCCTCCGCAGCCCTGAGCTTAGGGTGACCCTGGCCCAACTCGCCGACGATTCCCTCATTGACCGAGTGGCGGCTCAGCATTTTTAATCCTACCTTCGCAATCATGAAAAATTTAGTTGCCCTTGCTGCCGCGGCCCTGCTTGCCGCCGGCGCTATTTCCTGCCAGTCAGGCCAATCGGCTCCCGTTTCTGAGGGCGGAGTCCGCATTGTCTACGTTCGCCTTGACAGCCTGGTCAAGCTCTACGACTACCACAAAGAAATGTCTACCAAGTATGAGGAGTCCGCAAAAAAAGCAGAGGCCGAACTGGTGCGTGGGCAGCAAAACCTGCAGGCGGAGTATGACGTAATTCAGCGTGCCGCCCCAAGCCTAAGCAAGGTAGAATTGGAGCGCGCCCAAATGGATTTTCAGCGCATCCAAAACAACTACCAGATGCTCGAGCAGCAAAAAAGCGGGGAGCTTCAACAGATTGAAATGGTCATCAACGAGACCGTCAAGGAGCAGGTCGATAAGGCCATCGAAGCCATGAAGGGCGAGGAGCAAATTGACCTGGTGTTGATTTACGAAACCAACATTCTTTACGGCAGCGAGGGACTCGACTATACGATAAAGCTTGCGGAGTACCTCAACAAACTCCCCAAGCCCGAGGCCAAAGATGCCGACAAAGTTGGTGGCGCCAAAAAATAGCCTCAGCCACGGCTAAAACGCAAAAACCCCGGGGTCTCCCTCGGGGTTTTTTGTTGGATCTTTTAAGACTTAGATGCCGGCAGCCTCGTTGAGGACGGCCCGAGAAATTACAATTCGCTGGATTTCGCTGGTGCCCTCGTAAATCTGGGTAATCTTGGCGTCGCGCATCAAGCGTTCCACGTGGTACTCCTTGACAAAGCCATAGCCGCCGTGAATTTGAACCGCCTCGGTAGTCACCTCCATCGCCACTTCTGAGGCATAGAGCTTAGCCATTGCAGACTCCTTGTCATAGGGCAGATCCTGATCCTTGAGCCAGGCAGACTTTAGCACGAGAAGACGCGCGGCCTCTACCTTGGTCGCCATGTCGGCAAGCTTAAAGGCAACGCCCTGATGCTCGCCGATGGTCTTGCCAAAGGACTTGCGCTGCGTCGCGTACTTCGCTGCCAACTCCAGTGCGCCACTTGCTATACCCAAGGCCTGCGCCGCAATTCCGATGCGACCTCCGCTAAGGGTTTTCATTGCGAACTTGAATCCAAAGCCGTCTTCACCAATGCGGTTTTCTTTGGGCACCTTCACGTCGGTAAACATTAAAGAATGGGTATCGCTGCCGCGTATGCCCATCTTGTCTTCTTTCTTGCCCACCATAAAGCCGGGCATGCCCTTCTCGACAATAAGTACGTTGATGCCGCGGTGGCCTTTGGCCGCATCGGTTTGCGCAATAACCAAATACACCGAGGCGGAATTCCCGTTGGTAATCCAATTTTTAGTGCCGTTGAGCAGGTAGTGGTCGCCCATGTCAATGGCACTCGTCTGTTGGGATGTGGCATCGGAACCGGCCTCGGGCTCGCTTAGGCAAAAGGCGCCAATTATGGCTCCCGACGCCAAAGGCTTTAGGTATTTTTCTTTTTGCTCGGGAGTGCCGTACTCCTCGAGTCCCCAGCAGACCAAAGAATTATTCACGCTCATTGCCACGGAGGCTGAGGCGTCGATTTTAGAAATTTCTTCCATGGCGAGCACATACGAAACCGTATCCATGCCGCTGCCTCCGAATTCGGTAGAAACCATCATGCCCATAAAGCCGAGTTCACCCATTTTGCGCACGGCTTCGGCGGGGAATTTTTGCTGCTCGTCGCGCTGGATTACGCCAGAAAGTAATTCGGCATGCGCAAAGTCGCGCGCTGCCTGCTGGATCATGAGGTGTTCCTCGGTAAACTGAAAGTGCATAATCAATAGGGTTGGTCTGCAAAAATAACACCCGCATGCCCCACCTTTGTTTGGTGCATCCCTCAAATTGGAACCAAAATGGCCCTTTCCGCATCATTGGAGCAATGTCAGGCACCTCCCTCGACGGCTTGGACCTCTGCGGAGTGGAATTCCGCAAGGAGTCCGCTCGATGGAATGCCAAGATTTTAGCCTTTGAAACAATTCCCTACCTCGGAACCCCTTGGGGCGAGCGCCTGACCGCAGCCTACCGCGACCAGGGCTCGCTGCGCCAGAAGGTAAGCCTCGATTTTGCCGCCTGGTGCCAAATTCAATGGCTTGATTTTAACCAACGGCATAAGCTATCGTGCCAGGCCATTGCCCACCACGGCCATACTGTGGAGCATGATCCGTCGCGCGGAATCACTGTTCAGATTGGCCACGAGTCTGCCCTTTTTGCGTCGAGCCCCGTTCCTGTGGTAGGCGATTTTAGGAGCGCCAGTGTGGCCCGCGGAGGGCAGGGTGCGCCGCTTGTTCCCATTGCAGACCGCGACCTCTTTGGCGAATTCGAAGTTTGCGTCAACCTCGGAGGCTTCTCTAATGCCTCATGGACCGATTCCGACGGAATGCGCCGCGCCGGGGACCTTGGACCCTGCAACGGACTGCTCAATGGCTTGGCGTCGGAACTTGGCCTGAACTACGACCCTGACGGAATGCATGCTGCCCAAGGCAGCGCAGCAGACGACACCAGACTGCGTGCTTTGGAATTCTACCAAAGGCCCTTCCCAAAAAGCCTGGGGCGAGAGTGGATGGAGCAGTCATTCATGCCTGAATTTGCGGCGATTCGACCGACTTCTACTCAAGACGCCTTGGCTACGGCCGCCGAGCACATTGCATGGACCATGGCCCATGGCCTTCGCAGCGCTGGGGCGCCTCCTGGACGGGTTCTTTTAAGCGGAGGCGGGGCATTGAACGCCGACTTAGTCCGCCGCATCGCCAATCAGGCGCCCGAATGGTCCTGGCAGGTGGCCCATGGTGAACTGCTCCAAGCCAAAGAGGCCCTGGCCTTCGCCTACCTTGGGCTGCTCAAGCTTCGGGGTGAGTCCAATGTGCTCCAAAGCTATGCGGGCGGGTCAGCCGACGGATGCGATGGCATAGTTTTTAGTTCTGTTAGCAAGATTTAACGCCAATCGCGAGTTTCAACGGCGAACAGCGCTTTATTTTACATTCCTTAAACAAGACCGACCATGTATACTCTGATGATTGCCTTATTTGTGCTTGGCTACGCGGCCATCGCCTTTGAACACAGCATAAAAATCGACAAGGCTGCCTCGGCGCTCATCACCGGCGTGGTCCTTTGGGCGGTCTATATTTGGGGTGGAACCGACGTACACGAAGCCGAGCATCATTTGCTGGAGCACTTCAGCGAGATTGCATCCATTCTTTTCTTCTTGCTCGGAGCCATGACGATCGTAGAGGTCATTGATGCCCACCAAGGGTTTTCAGTCATTACCGAACGCATTAAAACCGACAAAATAGTGGTCCTCATGTGGACGCTTGGAATTCTCACCTTTTTTATGTCCTCGGTGCTCGACAACCTTACCACTGCGATTGTCATGGTCTCGCTGATGCGCAAACTAATCAAGGATCAGCAAATTCGCTGGCTTTTTGGCGGAATTGTCATTATTGCAGCCAATGCCGGCGGCGCCTGGTCGCCCATTGGCGACGTTACCACCACCATGCTTTGGATCGGGGGCTACGTTTCGACGGTCAATCTTGTTACTTCCATTTTTCTGCCGGCCGTAGCGGTGATATTGGCCCCCTTGGTGTACTTAACCTTCACTCTAAAAGGGCAAATTGATCGCCCAGAAACTACCGCATCAGAACATGAATCGGTGTTAAGCAAACGCGAAAAAAGCATGGTTCTCGCCTTTGGCCTCGGCGGTCTCTTGTTTGTACCCGTTTTTAAAACACTTACCCATTTGCCACCGTTTATGGGAATGATGCTGAGTTTGGGCGTTCTATGGGTTGTCACCGACCTTTTGCACCGCAAAAAGGCAGAATCCGACCGCAGCAGTTTAGGAATTCTCGGAGTAATACGGCGCATTGACACTCCTTCGGTGCTGTTCTTCTTAGGAATTCTGCTCGCGGTAGCCAGTCTTCAAACCGCGGGACAACTCAAGGACCTCGCAAGCGGACTTGATGCATCCTTTGACACCGGAACCGAGCTCGGTATTTACCTTGTGGGAGGAATTATTGGTCTGCTTAGCGCCATTATTGACAACGTACCCCTAGTAGCCGCGGCGATGGGGATGTACGACATGGTTCCTGGCACATTCTTCAGTCAAGACGGCTTTTTTTGGGAGTATCTGGCCTTCACGGCTGGTACCGGTGGATCCATACTCATTATTGGTTCCGCTGCAGGCGTGGCCGTTATGGGACTAGAAAAAATTCCCTTTGGCTGGTACCTCAAGAAGATTTCATTTTTGGCCCTTCTCGGATACCTCGCGGGTATTGGAGTTTATGCCCTTCAGGGTTTGCTGGCCGGCGGTTAATAACTCTTTGACTTCGGCATTGAATTTGTTTCTAAGTATTCGGAATTTAGTGCCCTATGAAAATGTCTTTTCTTCAAATTGAAATGGCTGCCGACGCAGCTCCATTGACCGCAGCGGCCGAGCCGATCGCCGCAGAAAAAACCCTGACCATCATCGACCTCATGTTCTCGGGAGGTATTGGGGGTCAGTTAATCATGGGGTCCATGCTCCTGCTTTCGATACTGATGGTCTACCTCTTTGTAGACCGAGTGTCGGCTATCAAGCGGGCCAGCAAGCTCGACGATAAATTCATGCGCGACATCAAGGACTTTATATCAGCCGGCAACATGCAGTCCGCATTGAATACCTGCGAACGAAGCGATACTCCGGTTGCCCGCATGATTGCCAAGGGAATAAAGCGCATAGGCAAGCCCCTTCAAGACATTTCAGCCTCTATTGAAAACCAGGGCAAGCTCGAAATCCAGCAGCTTGAGCGCAACATGCCCTACCTCGCAACCATTGCGGGAGGCGCGCCAATGCTAGGATTTCTCGGAACAGTCATCGGCATGATTCTCTCCTTTCGTGAAATGGCCCAGGCCGGTGCTGGGGTGCAGGTAGACGTGCTCGCCGAGGGTATTTATGTAGCACTGACCACCACCGTGGCAGGCCTTATTGTCGGAATTATTGCCTACTTCGCCTACAACTACCTCGTGATGCGGGTTGACTCGGTAATCTACAAAATGGAGGTCAACGCTACCGAGTTTCTCGACCTTCTTCACGAACCGATTTAGCCATGAATTTACGCAGCCGCAGCAAAGTCAGTGCGGAGTTCAGCATGGCGTCGATGACCGACCTCGTGTTTCTTCTTCTGATCTTTTTTATGCTCACCTCTACCCTGGTGACCAGCAGCGCATTGGATGTCATTCTGCCAAAGAGTAAGGCCCAAAGCGTCAATAAGGCATCCATTACCGTGACCATCGATGCAGACCTCAAGGTTAGTGTCAACGATGCGGTTGTTCCAATGGATCAACTTGAGCTGCAACTGCTCAGTCTTGCAAGCCAGGACCCTGAGCGCTTGGTTATTTTGCGCGCCGACGAATCCGTTCCCACGGGTGAAACGGTCAGGATAATGGACATTGCCTACCGCAACCGCCTGAAGCTCGTCCTTGCAACCGACCCGCGATAGACTCAAAGGGCATACGTGATGCAAGAAAATGACAAAAAAGACCGCAATCGGGCCTTAGCGACAACGCTCTCGGTCCACACGGTGCTTTTAATCTTTTTCTTCTTCTATGGTTTAACCTACCAGGATCCGCCCCCGGAGTATGGCATTCCGGTGAGTTTTGGCAATTCTCTGGATGGGGCGGGCGACGACGCTGCGGCCCCAGAAGGATCTGAGGCGCCTTCTGCTGCTGCGGCTGAGTCCTCAGAGTCTGAGGTAGTAACCCAAGAGCTCGTGGATGCCCCCTCGGTCTCTAACGAAAAATCCAAGGCCAAAGAAGATAAAAAGTCCGAGGTAAAAGCCGAGGCAAAGCCAGTGGCCGAAGCGCCTAAGGCCTCCAAGGAATTGAGCAACCGACTCAATAGCAAATTCGGAAGAACCGGAGGAACGGCCGGTGCAACCGGCAGTGGACAAGGAAGCACCTCCGGCGGAGGAGACCAGGGTGCGCCCAATGGTTCGGGCGACGGCAACGGTACCGGCGGTTCAGGGAACAGCGGCAACTACCAATTGGGCACACGGTCTGCGCTAGAACGACCCAAGCCACGCTACGATTGCGAGGGCGAAGGCATTGTGGTGGTTAAGGTCTATGTGGACCGAAGCGGTACGGTTACCCGGGCAGACGGCCAAGGTCAAAAAGGCTCGACCACTTCAGAAGAGTGCTTGATTCGTCGGGCTCAAGAGGCTGCACTCAAAACACGCTGGCAGGGCGACCCTTCGGCCTTGGAACTTCAGGTAGGAAGCATTCGGTACAGCTTTCAACGCAATTAATCCATGAGCCGCTTTGACGAGGCCAGTAACTGGTTGGTTCAGCGGCTCCCCATGTTCCAGCGCCAGGGCGGAACACCCGCGACCTACCGCATGGATCTTGACAAAACCCGTCAGTGGCTCCAAGTTTTAGGGAATCCGCACCAAGCCTACCCCTGCCGTCACGTGGCCGGAACCAACGGCAAGGGTTCCACCTGCCACATGCTGGCAAGCATTTACCAAGAGGCGGGGCTGGTCGTAGGCCTCCACCCGTCGCCGCACATGCTCGACCTTCG
>JBEEMM010000053.1:0-8492 GCA_041192685.1 Bacteroidota bacterium
GCCGCATCGATGGTGCTCAGCACATTATTGGGGTAGAGCGTGGACATCTGAAAAGTTGGCATGCCGCTGAACATAGCGTTCGTCCAAAAGGGCTCCTCGCCGGTCTCAGCCCGATAATCCACGATTTCTTTACCCTTGGCGAGACCAAGTTTAATGTCGTCTTGCGGTATTTGCTTGCCCTGAAAGACCACGGGGGCGAAGTAGGCAAAATTGATGGCGATCAAGGTGAGCACCGGAATTAGCCATGAGCGGCTGGCGTTGCGAAGGAGTTCGTTCATAGTCCGCAAGTTTACGCCAAAAATCTTCGCGCTTTTTGGCCTTTGTGAATGCAGTAACTTAGCCATCCGATGGCGATTACCACCCAAGGACTACTTCGCACTTCGGGCTCTGCGCTGGCATTCACCCTAGGCGGAATGCTCCCGCTCCTCTCGGCTTTTGTGCTGCTGCCTTACTACACCAAGCTGAGCACCGCCGATTTTGGCCTTTTTGCCCTCTACACCGGCCTTTATG
Organism: Bacteroidota bacterium; assembly: GCA_041192685.1. Classification (GTDB taxonomy): domain Bacteria; phylum Bacteroidota; class Bacteroidia; order Flavobacteriales; family Schleiferiaceae; genus TMED14. Next base: position 511 of record JBEEMM010000053.1, read on the forward strand.
TGCTCATGCAAACCCTCATAAATTTTGGGATAGACTCCATCGTGGGGGTTAGCTACATAGAGAACCACGACCAGCCGGCAAAACTGCGTCAAGTAATGTCGGGCTTGGCCGGATTTGTCACCCAAACGGGCCTACTTGCCCTTGTTTTGTCCGCCCTGCTGGTGGCCATTGGCCCTCCGGAATTTCTGCTGCCCTGGAACGAGTTGGCTCTTGCCTCGGTGGCTTCTGCCTTATTCTTCGCCCTGTTCAAGACCTACAGCACCGTGCTGGTGAGCCAGCAAAAGCCCCTGCCATACCTCGGCTTGGCACTGCTCAATTTTGCCTTGGTCTTGGGCGGAACCTGGTTTGCCTTTCAGGTCGACGGCTACCAACTGCGCGCTCCCATTTGGGGCCGGACTCTTGGCCTCGGACTCAGCGCCCTGGTGGTTATGGCGCTCTGGCTGCGCAGCTACGGCATCCGATGGGATTCGGCGCAATCCAAAACGTGGCTGCGCCTGCTCTACCCCATGGTCCTCTACAATTTGCTCGGATGGGGTTTGCGCTTTGCCGACCGCTTTGTGCTTCAGGGCGCCTTGGGACCAGAAACCGTCGGACTCTTTGACTTTGCCTTTAAGCTCGCTATGGTCCTTGAGTTTTTGCAGGTTGGCTTGTTCAACGCGGTCCTTCCGCGCATCTACCATGCATTCAAGGAGCGCGGATTTCTTCAAGGCAGAGAAGTGCTCAACCGCAACCTGCACAGCTTTACCGCCGTAGTGGTCTTGGCAATCCCAATCATTTACGCTGGGGTAGTTGGCCTTCTTCCTGAAATTATGCCCCGCCCGGCCTACCAATCCTCCTACGAATGGGTCGGGCCCTTGCTTTGGACCCTCTCGCTGCGCGGCATGTTCAATGCCTACTTAGCGCCCCTGTTTTATTTCAAAGAGACCGCCCTCTTCCCCAAGTTTTATGCCCTGAGCATGGCGTTCTACCTCCCTGTCCTCGCGCTTCTAGTGGCCTTCAAGGGTGCCGCGGGAGCGGTCTGGGCCTCTGCCGCGGTGGCCCTTCTGCAGGTTGGCTCCGTGCATTGGTTCACCCGCAGCCGCTATCCCATGAGCTACAGCTGGGCTAAAATGCTTGGGCTCCCGCTTTGGGGTACCTTGACCTACTTTGCCTCGGTGGCCGTTATAGAATCCGTTTGGCTTCAGTCCATGGCCATGCTGGTCCTCAATGCCTTGGCCGTTCTAATGCTGTTTCGGCGCGAAATCCGTTCTCTGCGGTGAAGATTCTTTGGGTAACCAACTGGTATCCCTCTGCCGAGGCACCGTTTCGATCGCCCTTCATTAGGGCCCAGTGGCTTGCGGCGCGCAGTGCGGGCGTCGACGCGGACCTTCTTCACATCGACATTCTCAGGGGCCCCATAGTGCCCAAAATTGGGTGGAGTAGGGGACCCAACGGAGAGTACATTCTCAGGCTTGAATGGCGTTGGTGGAAGTGGATTTACCACAACCCGTGGGTAACGGCCTGGTACCTTTCTAGAACCTTTGTGGGTTCCAAGCCCGACATTATTCACGGTCAGGTACTGCTGCCGGCGGGGCTCACTGCGGCCTACCTCGCAAAGCGCTGGAATCGAGTCTTGGTTCATACCGAGCACTGGAACCTTGCTCCCGACCGCCTCCGGTCAGGGTTTTGGGGATTTTTTGGCCGAAGGGCTATGGGCATGGCCAAAGTGGTTTTGCCGGTATCGGAGCATTTGGCCACGGACCTTTCAAGCGTTTTGCCCGGCACTCCCATGAAGGTGGTTCCCAACGTTATGGATTGGAGCAGGTTTCGCTACCGAGCCAATCCGACCCTGCCTCGCGCCTCGAAGTTTAGGGTTCTTAGTGTGGCGCATTTGATTCCGCTCAACAAGCACATTAAAATTACGGAGTGGACCCTTGAGGCTCTGGGAATCCTTCAGAAGCGCCATCCTGAGGTTGCATGGCAGTACGTTCACGTCGGGGGCGGACCCCGACAGCTCGAGCTCGAAGACTTGGCCCAAAGCATCGGGCTGTCAGCCCAGTGGCTCGGCAATCAGGAGCCGGGAGCATGGTCTGAGGTAGAGGCCGACGTTCTGGTGCATCCCACGCTTGACGAGACCTTTGGCATGGTGGTCTACGAGGCACTGCACCGAGGACTCCCGGTTCTGGCAAGCGATATTCCCGCATTTAGGCCTTGGCTGCTGCCGCCCTTCGGACTCCTCGTCGCCGATGGACCCGAAGCCTTTGCCGATGCCCTCGAGCAGTTTTGGATGAATCCTTTTGCCGTTCCTCAAGACGGTTTTGATTTCAAACGCTTTGAGGCCCAAGAGGTCGGCAAGCAGCTCCAAAAAATTTATGCGGGACTGTTGCCGCAAAACGGGTTTTAGGCCTTAAGCCTGATCCTGATTCTGTCTTTTGGCCTCTGCCATAGAGGCGTTTAGTTCAAAGCCAATGATGAGTCCCACGGCGTTGACAAAAATCCAAAGCTGAATGATCATCAGGGTTCCGATGGAGCCGTAGAGTTGGTTGTAGCGGCCAAAGTCCGTGACATAAATACCAAAAAGATAGGAGGTTAGCCAGACCAAAAACGTAGCGAGGAGGGCGCCGGGCGACAAAAAGCGCCAGGGTGCGCGGCGCACGGGACCAAAGTAAAACAAAAAGGAAACCGACAGCAGCACAAGGACCAGAATCACCAGCCAGCGGCTTGTAGCGGTGATCCACTCGCCGAGCGCTCCGGGAATCAGGGTGCCGAGGTAGAGTTCGGTGAGCGCCATTCCTGCGATTCCAAAGATCAGTAGGATGGCAAGCACCAGGGTGAGAACTAAGGCTGCAAGGTACTGGGACCAGAATCCGCGCGTGCGAAGCCCGTGCACGGTTTGGCCGAAGTTATCGATGATGGAGAGGGTCCCGTTGGTTGCAAAAACCAAGGCGCCCACGACGGTTAAACCAAGCAGTTCGCCTCGCTTGACGGTCAAAATATCGGTAATCGTGCTTTGGGCTGCTTCAAAACTGTTGGGCGGCAAGACGTCTTCAAGCAGCCTAAAGAGTTCGTATTGAAACCCCTGCACCGGTATAAAGGGTATTAGGGTAAAAAGAAAAATAACACCAGGAAAAAGTGCCAGAAAAAAACTAAAGCTGATGCTGGCGGCTCGGCTGTTGACCGAACCCTGACTCAAACCCTTCCAAAAGAACTTGGCAATGTCGTAGATGCTCAGGCCGTCCAAGAGGGGTGGCTTGAGGTTTTGCGCCGAGCGGCGAAGCAGGAATAGGATTTTATTTAGGGTTGCCATCGTCGTGGGGACCAGCTAATCTAGCCGAAGGGTCTTAAAATTGAGGTCCACCGACGGTGCAGAGTGGGTAAGGGCTCCTACCGAAATGAAGTCTACGCCTGTTTCGGCATAGCTGCGCAGCGTGCCGAGGGTGATGCCGCCGCTGGCCTCGGTTTCTTTGCGGCCTGCAATGAGCTGTACGGCGCTGCGGCAGTCTTCGGGGTTGAAGTTGTCGAGCAAGATGCGGTTCACGCTCGGCAAACCAAGTGCCTCCTTGACGTCGGCAAGGCTGCGGCACTCCACTTCGATGGCTAGGTCAAGCGCTTTGGCGGCGAGGTAGCGCTCGCAGCGCACCACGGCCGCGGTAATGCCGCCCGTCAAGTCAATGTGGTTGTCTTTGAGCATGATCATGTCGTGCAGGCCAATCCGATGGTTGCTTGCGCCGCCAGCCTGCACCGCCCATTTCTCGAGCATGCGCCAGCCCGGAGTGGTTTTGCGGGTGTCGAGCAATTGGCAGGGAAGGTCCGCAATAAGGGAGGCGTAGCGATGGCTTTGCGTGGCCACGGCACTGAGTCGCTGCACGTAGTTCAGAAGGGTCCGTTCTGCGCCCAGCAAATCGGGCAGGGAACCGCGCACTTCGGCAGCCACCTCGCCCGGCTCCATGCGTTGGCCGTCCTTCACCATCCAGGTTGCCTGAAGGCCGGGATTTACCGCCTTTAGTACTAATTCTGCCACGTCGCGGCCGGCAAAAATGAGGTCTTCTTTGGCCATGAGTTTGCCAAGTCCTTGAACTTCAGGGTCAAGGCATGCTGCCGAGGAGTGGTCTCCGGCACTGTGGCCCTGACCGAGGTCTTCGGCTAAACTGCGGGCAATGTGGGCTTGCAGTTCTTCGGTGCGGAGGTATTGGCTCAGGGGTTTCATCTTTGCAGGGCAATCGCGCCATTCTGGGGCGGATTATAACCCAAACTTACGCCAGCCGTGGAGATCATTCTTTTGGTTGTGGGCCCCACCCACGTTGACTATGCCCAAAAGGGTTTGGCGGACTTTTCAAAAAGACTGTCTCACTATACCAAGTTTAGGACGGAAGCGGTGCGGGATCGAGCCGCGCAGCAGGCTTTTTTAAAGCCCGGCGACCTCTTGATTCTTTTGGACGAGCGGGGCAAGCACCTAAAATCCATAGAGTTTGCTGCCCAGCTTCAAAAGTGGATGAATTCTGGCCCCAAAAGATTGGTTTTTGCCGTGGGCGACGCCTTTGGATTTGACCCGGATTTTCGCAGTATGGCGCACTATGAATTGGCCCTTAGCATGATGACTTTTCCGCACGATTTGGTGCGCCTGCTCTTTGCCGAGCAGCTCTACCGAGCCTTTGCGATTTTGCGCAACGAGCCCTACCACCACGAGGGTTGAGTTCGTAGGTTTGCCATTGCATGCAGTCGGTCGTAAACAAACTAATTCAGTCCTGGAAGAGCGGTCAATTCGCCCCAGTTTATGTCTTTGCCGGCGAAGAGCCCTACTTCGTCAATGCGGCCACTGAGGCCCTTTTGGAGCTGGCTCTGCCCGAGGCTGACCGCGTTTTCAATCAAAGCTTGCTCTACGGTCGCGATGCCGACGCGCGGACGGTGATGTCTGAGGCCAAGCGCTTCCCTATGATGGCGGAGCGAACCGTGGTAGTGGTCCGCGAAGCCCAAGAAATGCGCAGCCTCGAGGATTTGGCGGCCTACGTAAAAAGTCCGCAGCCGCAAACCGTACTCGTACTTAGCCTAAGCGGCAAGGCCCTCGACAAGCGCAAGGCCCTGTACAAGTCCCTCAAGCCGGGCGAAAGCTACCTGCAGTTCGACCGAACCCCGGAGTACCAAATTTCGGGAGTGGTGGCAGAACTCGCTCGCCAGCGGGGCCTAAAAATTAGCGAGAAGGCTGCCTCAGTGCTGGTAGAGAGTATGGGACTTGACCTCTCATCCATCGATCAGGAGCTCGGCAAGTATTCTGTGGTGCTCGGCGACGGCGGCGAGGTCACGGCGGCCACCGTAGAGAAGTATACCGGCACCAGTCGAGAATACAACCAGTTTGAGCTGCTGCGAGCACTGGTTGCCCAAGACGGAGACCGCAGCTACCGCATTGCGCGAAGCATGATGCAGCACAGCCGATCCAGTCCGCTCATTCTGGTCATTGCCACCTTGTACGGAACCTTTTTTAAGGCACTGGTCTACCAAAGAATGGGCGAACAAAGCAATCCCCGTACCGCCGCGGCCCAACTCGGCGTGTCGGAGTATGCATTGAGGGACATTGCAAAGTCCGCGCAAAATTATTCGAGCGCCCGTCTGTCGCAAATCGTTGGTTATCTTCGCGACGCTGACCGCCAGGCCAAGGGCATGGGGTCGCCGAACTTACGTGATTCCGACATACTCAATGAACTCCTGTTCAAAATTCTGTTTTAAAGCGGTTTGTTCGCTTCTTTTTGTTCTGCTGCTAAGTACGCCATCCTTAGCACAGACTACTGGTGGCTTGCGCGGTTTGGTGGTGGATCAGGGAGACCAGTCGCCGCTTAATCTTACCAGCGTGAAGCTGGTTGTGGGGGCCAAAACCTACGAAACCTTCTCGAACAGCGACGGATTTTACCAGATTAATTCGATTCCAGTTGGCACCTACCGCGTTTCGTTTGCGCGTGCCGGATTCGCCTCTCAGACCCTCGAACTTAAGGTCGTTGCAGAGAAAAATACCTTTACACGCGTAGTCCTTAAAGAGTCTACTGTGGAGCTTGAGGACGTCTTTATCGATGCCCGCAAGCAGGAGAAGCAGACCAAGGTCTCTACCGCAGTGGTACAGCTCAATCCAAAGTCTATTGTCACTTTTTCAATAGGTGGCGAGCCCGATTTGGTGCGCGCCCTGCAGGTAATGCCCGGGGTGATTACCACCGGAGACCAAGGAGGCCAGCTCTACATTCGCGGTGGGGCCCCCATTCAGAATTTGGTGAAGCTCGACGGAATGATTCTCTACAATCCCTTTCACAGCATCGGATTCTTCTCGGTTTTTGAAACGGACATTATTCAGTCGGCTGATATTTACACCGCCGGGTTTGGCGCAGAATACGGAGGGCGTACTTCTTCGGTTATGGACATTAGAACCCGCACCGGACGTCGCGACCGAATTGCGGGCAAGGTCAGTGCCTCGACCTACTTGGCCAAAGCCCTCCTGGAAGTCCCCATCGGCACCAAACGAGACGGTCTTGCACCTAGTTCGCTCTTAGTGTCGTACAAGGAATCGCTGCTCGACCGCGCCGCACCGATTTTCTACCCCTACGTGGCCACCGAATACGGAGGCCTGCCCTTTCAGTTTCGCGATCTCTATAGCAAGTACACCCTCGAGGCTAACGGCGGCAATAAATTCAATGTTTTTGGTTTCAATTTTAAGGATGCGGTCCGCTTCGCTGGCAACAAGTCAATTTCATGGGACTCCTACGGCTTCGGCACCGACTTCACGGTAGTTCCTGTCGGATCCAATACCATTTTAGAAGGTCATTTGGCCCAGAGTTCCTATACGATAACCTCCACCGAGCTCGAGGGACGCCCCCGCTTTTCGACGATAAACGGCTTCAATGGCGGACTCGACTTTACCTACCTCTTGCGTAAGTCGGACGAGCTCAAGTACGGACTGGAATTCATCGGATACTTCACCGACTACCAGTACACCAACTCCGTAGGTCGTACCCTTCAGACGGAGGACAATACCTCGGAACTCGGGATTTACTTTGACTACAAGCGCCAGCAAGGCCGTTGGCTAATTCAGCCCGGGATCCGAATTCACAACTACTCTACCATGGGTATTGTGCGCTTTGAGCCCCGTTTCGGCGCCAAGTACAACGCCACCGAGAACATTCGCATCAAGTTCTCTGGAGGCCGCTATTCCCAAAACCTCATTGCCGCCAACTCCGACCGCGACGTGGTAAACTTGTTCTACGGATTTTTGAGCGGAGGTGGCATCGATCTGCCCAGCACCATCGGTGATGATCCCATCCCGGGCAGGCTGCAGACCGCAGACCACTTGGTGCTCGGGGTGGAATTCAACCCAGCTCCGAACTGGAATTTTGAATTGGAAGCCTACGTCAAGCGCTTCAACATGATTACCAACGTGAACCGCTACAAGCTCTACGACGACAACCAGCAGTACGCAAGCCAGCCCGAACGCCTGCGCAAGGACTTTATGGTCGAGCGAGGACTTGCCCGTGGAATCGACGCCTTGAGCACATCCAAGGTGGGGAGTTCCCCAGCCGGACCGTCAAGCAGGCCAGCACGCTGCAGCGTCGCGAGGTAAACCCGCACGGTGTTTCGGCTGATGTTGAGAAGTTGCGCAGCTTCGCGCGCACTCTTCCCCTGCCGGTGCAGTCGCACCAGTTCTTGCAGCGTGTGCATGACCACAGCACCGGGAAAACACATCCGGAAGTCGGGTGACAAAAAGCTTTGCGCACGGGCCAAGTCACCGGATTGAAGGGCTTGCAAATAATCACGCACCAGGTCAGAGGCCACCGGGTGCGCTGCGCGGCCTTCGCTGAAGACCTTGCCGTCGCGGCGGTAGGTGCTGACCTCGTTGACAAATACCGTGGTCCCCGCTTCGGGGGTGTCGATCACCGAGCGCACCGCCTGAGCCAAGCGGTTGACCATGCGGTGCTGGGTCTCTGCCGCGTAACCCGGCAGCAAGGTGACCGAAACGACCGGCATGGCGC
>JBEEMM010000054.1:0-8372 GCA_041192685.1 Bacteroidota bacterium
CACGCTTCGACAGGGTCTCGAACGTACCGTCGGTCTTCATCTTGTCGATGTTCGACATCTTCTTGATGGCCTTGCGAATCGTGACGAAGTTGGTAAGCATACCTCCAGGCCAGCGCTCCACGATGTAGGGCATATTTAGGGCCTTGGCCGTGTCTGCAACAATCTCTTTAGCTTGCTTTTTGGTAGCCACAAAAAGGATTTTGCGCCCGCTTCCGGCAATTTTGCCCATGGCCTCGGAGGCAATGGCAAGCTTCTTTTGGGTCTTTTGAAGATCGATAATGTGAATCCCGTTGCGCTCCATAAAAATATAGGGGGCCATGTTGGGGTTCCACTTGCGGGTCTGGTGACCAAAGTGAACTCCTGCGTCGAGGAGCTGCTGAATTTCAGGCATTTGTGCCATAGTGATGAGGGTTTACGTTCGCTAAAAAATCAACGACCAAGTAGCGCCGGGGCGATCTTGATCGTTTGGATGCTAAACCTATTGTTCTAAGTATTAACGCTTGGAGAATTGGAAACGCTTGCGTGCTTTTTTCTGGCCGAACTTCTTGCGTTCTACCATGCGCGGGTCGCGGGTCATCAATCCTTCGGGCTTTAATGCAACTCGGAATTCTGGATTAATCTCGCAGAGGGCACGGGACAGACCAAGTCGAATTGCTTCTGCTTGACCGGTGATTCCGCCACCTTCTACGTTGACAGTAATGTCATAATTGTTCAAATTATCGGTCAACGAAAGGGGCTGACGTACTTTGTACTGAAGCGTTCCAGTAGAAAAATAGTTAGCCAACTCGCGGCGATTGATAATGATGGCTCCTTTGCCGGGCTTCACATAAACGCGGGCGACTGAAGTCTTGCGGCGTCCGATGGCGTGGGTCGTTGACATCTATTGTATTCGATTAAAATTGAACCGGTTGCTGGGCCTCATGGCCATGCTCGGCACCGGCGTACACGTGCAGATTGCGAAATAGTTCCGCGCCCAAGCGCGACTTAGGAAGCATTCCCTTGACAGCCTTCTCGACCACGCGGGTAGGATGCTTTACCAACTCTTCAGACGGAGTGCTGAAGCGCTGACCGCCAGGGAATCCTGTGTGGCGGATGTATTGCTTGTCGCGCATTTTATTGCCCGATAAGGCAATTTCTGCGGCATTGATGACAATGACGTTGTCTCCGCAGTCTACGTGCGGGGTGTAGTTGGGCCTGTGCTTTCCGCGAAGGCGAAAGGCAATTTTTGAAGCCAGGCGACCAAGTGTCTGGTCTTTGGCGTCAACCAAGACCCAGATTTTGCCTGCGTTGGCCTTAGTGGCCGAAATCGTTTTGTAGCTTAGCGAATCCACGGTGCTGTACTTTTTTGGGGCTGCGAAGATACGCAATATGTATTGAAGCTCAAAGATTGTTGGCGTAGAAATTGAAGGAAAACTTGTAAAGAACTTGCGATAATGCATCCAACCAGCCCTCCTGCGCGCATATTTATTCTGCTTCTCTGCTTATTTGCTGCGCCCTTTGCGGGAATTAGCCAAGTTATTCAGCCCTGCGCCTCCGACGAAATGTATGCTCTAGAAGTTGCAGAAAATCCACGGCGCGAAGCGCTCCGCGCCGAAACCGAGGCCGAAATACAGCACATTGTGCGCAACCAGCGCGCCGGAGATTCGCCCGAATCGGTAGTGCACCAAATACCCGTGGTGTTTCACATTATGTACTACGAAGAGCAAGACAACATCAGCGACGCCCAAATTCAGTCGGCATTGACCATTTTAAACCAAGACATGCGGCGGTTAAATCCCGACACGGGCAATTTGAGGTCCGTTTTTAAAAGCAGCGCGGCCGACCTTGAAGTGGAATTTGTTTTGGCCAAAATCGGGCCCAACGGAGAATGCAGCAACGGAATCAACCGCCGGTGGGACATCAACAGCCTGGCCGCCAATAACAACATTAAAAGCAGCCTGAGCTGGCCCAATACCAAGTACCTCAACGTCTGGGTCGTTCGCGGCATCAACCTTGCTGGGACCCCCGCCGGCACCATTGTCTTAGGGTATTCTGCCTTCCCCTACAACGGGATTCCAGGCACCCAAGACGGCATAGTAATTCGCCACGATCAGCTCGGCAGCGTCGGAACCGCTCAGGGCGAACGCCACCGAACCCTCACCCATGAGGTGGGCCACTACCTCAACCTGTTTCATACGTTTCAGGGCGGATGCGCCTTCGGCGACCAATGCGCCGACACCCCGCCCGTCGCGGCCTCGAGCAGCGGATGCAACTCCAACCAGAATACCTGCACCGTAGACCTGCCCGACCTGCCCGACATGATTGAGAACTACATGGACTACAGCTCGAACCAGTGCATGAACACCTTCACGCAAAACCAAAAGTCTCGCGCCAAGGCTGTTTTAACCTCAACCCAACTGCGGGGCAACCTGGCCAGCGCCGCAAACCTATTGGCCACCGGAGTAAGTGGCACGGCGAACTGCAGCCCTGTGGCTGACTTTGAAATTGCCAATCCACTTCTATGCTCGGGGGAGGCTTTGACCCTAATCGACCGATCCAGCAGCATCGGGACGCCGATCTACCATTGGAATGTACTGAGCACAACCAACCAAGTGGTGCACCACGTGATGACGCAAAATCCCAGCCTGACCATGCCCGACCCAGGAGTCTACACGGTAAGCCTGACCGTCCAGGCGAGCAACGGTTCGAATACCCTAAACAAACCCCTTTCGGTAACGGTACGGCCGGTCGCGGGAACGAGCCACAGCCCTTGGTTCATCGGCACCATGGAAGACGAACTGCCCAACTCTTCATGGGCCACCACGACCTTCGCCGACAGCAGCTACTGGCGACGGACCACCGCCGCAGCGCAGCAGGGTCAGGCGAGCTACCTCTTTCAAAACTCCAAACTTGTAGCGGGGGGTGAGGTGAGTGCCTTGTTAGGCGGACCCTTTGCCTACCCCAACACAGGCACCCTGAACCTGCGTTTTGCCCATGCCTTTGCGCGCAAGGCATCCAACGACAACGACCAACTCAAGGTCTCGGTCAGCAGCAACTGCGGCGAAACGTGGCAACTGGTCCGCATTATTCCCGCGTTTCAGCTCGGCACCTCCGCGATTGTCGCTACCCCCTACGTGCCTACGGCCTCAGAATGGAAGTACACTTCAGTAAACCTGGCTTCCCTGGGACTTCAATCTGCCGGCAACCTCATGGTGAAGTTTGCCCTGAAATCAGGGGGCGGCAACAACCTCTACCTGGACGACGTGCAGCTAAGCACCACCCTTAGCAACGAAGAACTCGCGACCAAGCCACTGTGGATTAAGCCCAATCCCTCGCGTTCGGGAGCCATTCTCGCAGGCGCTCAGGGTGAGGTGCGAGTGCTCGACTTGAGCGGAAGGCTTATTTGGAAGTCTCATGCCGACGGCGACCTTGCCCTGCCGGACCTCCCCGCGGGCAGTTATGTACTGCACTGCGCCGGGGTTAGCCTTCGCTGGAGCGTCCTTTAAGGCCAGGCAAAACTGCCCTACTTGACCTTGAATATATAGGTATCGGGGTTGGGCAGCTGCGCGACCAGCTCAAACTGCTCGGGATTTGCCTGATAGGCCGGCACAAAGTATCGGCCAATGGAACCATAGCCCAATTGATCCACTACGATGTAGTTGAGGCCCTGCTCCTTAAGCCTCTGGGCAAAAAGTTTAGGGTCGGACTCCGCAGGGATTCGCGTAGCACGGCGCTCTGCGAACAGGTACCAAAGCGCCGGCTTGCTGGTCGCAAACTGAGCGTCTTTGGGCAGGTTGTCTGAGGCAAACTCCCCCAAGCGAAAGTAGTTTTGGTAGGGCGCCGGATACTCGAGCTCGGCCTCGTCGTGAAGTACGCGAACAGGGCCCAGCATCAGGACGGCCAGCGCGGCAAACCACCATGGGTTCCATGAGGGCAGCGCAGCTCGAGCCAGTTCATAGCAGCCATAAAGGGCGGACAGCACAAGCACCGGAACCAGGGGTTGAATGAAGCGAACCCCATACCACACGCTAGGCCAAACCATAAAAATGGCAAAGGAAACCAGTAGGTAGCCGGCAACCAGGCTGCGGAGCTTGGGCAGGCGATAGGTGCCATAGGCAACTAAAAAGAGAATTAAAAGTCCGACCAGAGGGTGCGACACCGGGGCCTCTGGGTTGTAGTCCACCGTAAAAGAAGGCAGCACGCTGTTGGGCAGTTCTTGGCTGAGGTAGCGCCCGGCATTCTCGGTAATGCGGTCCCAGAGTCCGCCTGCGTCAACCAAACCCTCTTCGGGGCGGTAGGGGTTGACCGATAGAAGCTGGTCTACATAGGCCGAGCCGGCTTCGACCATTCTGCCGCGAAGAACCCAGGGCGCGTAGAGGGCAAAAAAGGTTCCGCCAAAGGTGAAGGCGGCGGCCCAACGGCGCTCAAAGAGCAGATAAAGCCCGATGCCCGCTCCTAAGGCGATGCCGGCAGTGCGGATGTAGAAGGCGACCGAGGCCAAGACCACGACCAACCAAAAGTCGTAGGACTTATAAAATGGCTTGGTCTCTGGATTCCAGCGCAGCAGGGTCCAAAGGGCCAGCATCGAGGCGGCGGTGTAGGGTATCTCGCTCATTATAATGGTGCTCGATCGCAGCAAATGGCTGTTGAGGCCGACCAAAATCACGGCGACCCAGGCCAGCGAAGCCGATCCGCTCGCGCGCTCGGCAAATCCGCGAAACCACCAAAGCGCGGACGCAAAAAGAACTCCGTTTACCACCTTTAACCAGGTAAAACCCTTGCCAAAAACCATAGCCAGCGCCAAAAGGGCGGGATAACCCGGAGGAAAATGACTCGCAGGAGGCGAGCCGGGAATGTGAATGTTGGTGTAGCCCTCACCCTGCAGTAGGGCCTGGCCGAGAATGATGTAGCCCGCATTATCCCCGCCCATATCGAGCTTGGAATCAAACACAAAGGCGTAAATAAGGCCAAATGCGAGAACAAAGAGGCCGGGTACTTTAAAGCGTTGCATGGGGCGAAGTTAGCAAAGGACTTTGGGCTGATTCCACTGCGGGCTTACCCAAAATTCAGGAGCCTCATTAAATCCCTACTTATTTTATAGGAATTTATTACCTTTGCCGCATGAATCCACTATGGATAGGCTTGGTTTACCTCGCGGTGGTGGCGGCACTCATGCTGCGACTGCGCGCTGCATGGGCCTTTACCGGCGGCCTGACCCTGCTTCTCGCAAGCGGTCAAGTTGGCGCCGACCAGTGGCTTTCGGCAGCCGTTAACCCAAGCCTTTTGGTGCTATGGCTGCTGCTCATCGCCGCCGCTGCGGTCGAGTCCAAGTTTCGGTTGGAGTCTCTGATGCCCCGGTCTTCGGGCTTTGGCGACCGCCTCAAATTGATTTTGGGGACCGGCCTAATCTCGTCGGTAATGAACAACACGGCCGTAGTTGCCCTATTGATGGCCCCCTTGCGCCGCTGGGCTCTGCGCCAAGGGATTAGCGTGTCGACCGTGATGATGCCCATGGCCTTCGCCGCCACCTTGGGCGGAGTCGTGACGGTGATTGGTACCTCCACCAACCTGGTGCTGAACGGACTCCTTCGGGACGCTGGAATTCGCGAATTAAGCACTTGGAACTACCTGCTTCCGGGGCTGAGCGTGCTGGTTTTGGGCGGACTTTACCTTGCCTGGGCCGGCTTTGCCCTTTTTGCCAAGCGCAAAGGAGCAGAAGCAAGCAGCTCCGACGCCCGCGCATACACCGTAGAAACCCGACTGAATTCCGGCGCTTCTGAGGTAGGCCAGACCGTGGAGCAGGCCGGATTCAGGCAGCTTATGGGCTTGTACTTGGTGGAACTGCAGCGCGGAGGGCAACTCATTGCTCCTGTGGCACCCCACGAACTGCTGCAGGCAGGCGATCGTCTCTTTTTTGCCGGAGAACTCAGTCAGGTCGATGAACTTCTACGAAGCCGAACCGGCTTGGCCCTGCCGCAATCGGCGGTAACCTCGGCGGCGCACGAAGCGCCCATGGTAGAGGCCATGGTTCCTCCTGGTAGCCGTTTAGTGGGCCTGGCCGTACGAGAATCCCAGTTCCGCCAGCGTTTGGATGCAGCGATAATCGGCGTTCACCGTCAGGGGGAGCGCATGCGCGGCCGAATCGGAGACATTACCCTCGAAGCGGGCGATTTGCTGGTGCTCGTGGCCGGGGCACGGTTCAAAGAGCGCGCGGCCGAAACCCGACTGCTGTATGTACTCAGTGAAACGGTCGCTCCCGAGCGCACCTCCCCCCGAGAGTCCTGGATCGCTTGGGGTAGCCTTGCGGCCATGATAGCTGCTGTTTCCTTGGGCGTTCTGCCGCTTTTAACAGGATTATGCCTTTGGCTCATCCTTCTTGGAACCCTTGGATGGCTTCGATGGGCCGACGTGCGGCGCGGGCTTGACCCGGAACTCATAATCATGCTCACCTCGGCATTAACCCTGTCAAGCCTTCTGCAGTCCAGCGGTGCGGCGACTCAGGCCTTGAATGCCCTGCTTCCTTGGCTCCAGGGCAGTAGCCCTGCCTTCTGGCTTGCGAGCCTGCTCATCATCACGGCACTACTCACCAACTTTGTAACCAATGTGGCAGCTGTGGCACTCATGTTTCCCTTAGGGCTGGCCGCGGTTCAGGGCGGATTTCTCGAGGCTACCCCGGCGTTTTTGGCGCTGGCATTCGGCGCAAGTGCTGCATTCCTAAGCCCTGCAGGCTATGCGACCAACCTAATGGTCATGGGGCCTGGCGGCTACGACGCGCGCGACTTTGTTCGACTCGGTGGCGGGCTAACCCTTCTGTACCTCGGACTTATTTTTTTGATTCTCAACCTTCTCTACTAATGCCTGCCTCTTCACCCAACATCACCAGCCAAGGCCTCGCTGTTTCTATCGCGGACCGCGAAGCGCTCATGGGCCAAAAAGGTGCCGTGCTCTGGTTCACGGGGCTGAGCGGCTCGGGCAAGAGCACCCTGGCCAACGCCTTGGATGCCGAACTCCACCGCCGCGGAATCAAAACGGCGATGCTCGACGGCGACAACCTGCGCCAAGGGCTCTGCGGCGACCTGGCCTTTAGCGCCGAGGACCGCCACGAAAACCTGCGGCGACTTGCCGAAGTAGCCCGGCTCATGGCCGACACGGGGCTGGTTGTGCTCACCGCCTTTGTGAGTCCCTTTCGAAGCGACCGAGACCGCGCCCGCCAAATCGTCGGCGCCGCGAGGTTTGCAGAAATCTACGTAAACTGCCCCCTCGAGACCTGTGCAGCGCGCGACGTCAAAGGACTGTACGCCAAAGCCGAAGCGGGCCTCATTTTGGATTTCACGGGCATAAGCTCCCCCTACGAAGCCCCTGTAAACCCCGACTGGACCGTGTACAGTGGCCAGGAATCCCTAGAAACCAGCAGGGCCGAATTGATCCGTTGGTTTGAATCATTCAACAACCCTACCGAGCAGTGATGCAGCAACCCAGCTTTCTCGACGAACTCGAAGCCGAAGCAATCTTCGTAATTCGCGAAGCCTATGCCCAATTTGAGCGTCCCACCATTCTGTTTAGCGGCGGCAAGGACTCCATCGTGGTAAGCCACCTAGCCCAAAAGGCCTTTGCGCCCGCCGGGATTCCCGTTGCCTTGGTTCACGTAGATACCGGCCACAACTTTCCCGAAACCCTAGAATTTCGAGATCGGTACGCGAAGCAAATTGGCGCAGAACTCATTGTGGGAAGCGTCCAGGATTCCATCGACCGCGGAACGGCGCAAGAAGAGCAGGGTCCGCTCGGCAACCGCAACCGAATTCAGTCCGTAACCCTTTTAGAGACCATTGATCGTGAGCGCATTGACTGCCTAATGGGCGGCGGAAGGCGGGACGAAGAAAAGGCCCGGGCCAAAGAGCGCTTTTTTAGCCACCGCGACGCCTTTGGCCAGTGGGACCCAAAAAACCAACGTCCTGAACTCTGGAACCTCTTTAACGGCGCCAAGCAGCCCGGCGAGCACTTCAGGGTCTTCCCCATCAGCAACTGGACCGAAATGAACGTCTGGCACTACATACGCCGCGAGGGCATTGAGCTCCCCTCCCTCTACTTTGCTGCGCCACGGCAGGTAATCTGGCGCAGCGGATCCTGGCTTCCCGTTTCGGATTTCATTAGCCTGCGCGCCGGCGAGGTTCCGACGTCCAAGACGATCCGCTTTCGCACCCTGGGCGACATTACCATTACGGGCGGAATAGAGTCCGAGGCAGCAAGCCTTGATGCAGTCATTGCCGAGGTAGAAACCCTTCGCCAGACCGAGCGAGGCAACCGCGAAGACGACAAACGAAGCGAGTCCTCGATGGAGGAGCGCAAAAAACAAGGATACTTTTGACCATGAACGTACTTCGATTTACCACGGC
>JBEEMM010000055.1:0-8237 GCA_041192685.1 Bacteroidota bacterium
AAATCGAATTTGAAACAGCGATTGGTTCATGTGTTTGGAAACAAATACAACGACCAGTTGATTCACTTGGACGAGGATACAGAGATTGTAAGAATTTCAGGGTTTGTTGGAAGACCAGAAATAGCAAAGCGTACGCGCGGAGATCAATACTTTTTCGTGAATCAGCGATTCATTAAAAGTCCGTTCTTGAACCATGCCGTTCAGCAAGCTTACGAGCAAATTCTTCCTTCAGGAAGTTTTCCATTTTATTTAATTGCCCTCGACGTTCCTCCTTCAACCATAGATATAAATATTCATCCAACGAAGACGGAGATTAAGTTTCAAGACGAGCGAAGCATTCACGCTTTGCTTCATGCGGCTGTCAGAAGAGGGTTGGGCAAGAATCAGGTTGCACCGTCGTTAGATTTCGAACAAGAAAATATTCCTTTGACGCAAGTAAGTCCAGGGTCGGTGCGTGTTCCGCAGGTAGATGTAAACCACGATTTCAATCCTTTCCAAAAGACGGATTCTTGGCAACAGAAATCGCGTAATTGGATGGAACAATTTGCGCAAGCGGGATTTGGATCCGCACAATTGGGCCCTAATCGAAGGTTGGAATGCCCTTCGGCAGCGATACAAAGATCCAGAATATGTCTATCAGGTTCGTGGCAAGGACATTAAGCTTCCTACCCACACGAAGTCCCTCTCGAATTCGGATATTCCCAAGGTGGTAACGCCATCCTACCGCAGCTGGGGTGATATTCTTCGCTGGCAGCTCCAGGAGAATGTACCGGGCATGTTCCCGTACACGGCAGGACTGTACCCCTTTAAGCGCCAGGGCGAGGATCCAACGCGCATGTTTGCCGGCGAGGGAGGTCCAGAGCGGACCAATAAGCGGTTTCACTATGTGTCTTTGGGCATGCCCGCTAAACGACTTTCGACGGCTTTTGATTCGGTAACTCTTTATGGACGCGACCCAGGTCGCCGCCCGGATATTTATGGAAAGCTTGGCAACGCAGGGGTTTCGGTCTGCTGCCTCGACGACGCAAAGCGCTTGTACAGCGGATTCGATCTGTGCGACCCCGCCACCTCGGTGTCCATGACCATTAACGGGCCCGCTCCGATGGTGCTCGCTTTTTTCTTGAATGCGGCCATCGACCAGCAGTGCGAGAAGTACATTAAGCTTCACGGCCTGGAGTCTGAGGTAGAGAAGGTTCTGCAGGCCAAGTACGAAGCCAAGGGTCAAGTTCGTCCGCGCTACCACGGCGCTTTGCCTGAGGGCAACGACGGATTGGGCCTCATGCTTCTGGGTATTTCGGGCGACGAAGTGCTGCCGGCAAAGGTCTATGCGGCCATCAAAGATGATGCGCTCAATCAGGTGCGGGGAACGGTTCAGGCCGACATCCTCAAGGAGGATCAGGCACAAAACACCTGCATTTTCAGCACCGAATTTGCGCTTCGCCTCATGGGTGACGTGCAGTCCTACTTCATTGACCGCAAGGTGCGGAATTTTTATTCGGTATCGATCAGTGGCTACCATATTGCCGAAGCGGGCGCTAACCCGATTTCTCAGCTTGCATTCACGCTGGCCAACGGATTTACCTACGTGGAGTACTACCTCAGCCGAGGCATGGACATCAACGCCTTTGGTCCGAACCTGAGCTTTTTCTTTAGCAACGGAATCGATCCGGAGTACGCCGTAATCGGACGCGTGGCCCGCCGGATTTGGGCTAAGGCCCTAAAGAACAAGTACGGAGCGGACCCAAGGGCTCAAATGCTGAAGTACCACATTCAGACCTCGGGCAGGTCCTTGCACGCTCAGGAGATTGATTTTAACGACATTCGAACCACGCTCCAGGCCCTTTATGCCATCTACGACAACTGCAACTCTCTGCACACCAATGCCTACGACGAGGCGATCACTACTCCGACCGAAGAAAGCGTGCGCCGTGCGATGGCCATTCAATTGATTATCAATAAGGAACTTGGCTTGGCCAAAAACGAGAATCCGATTCAGGGTTCCTTTATAATTGAAGAGTTGACCGACTTGGTCGAAGACGCTGTTCTTCTGGAATTTGACCGCATTAACGAGCGCGGAGGCGTGCTCGGAGCTATGGAGACCATGTACCAGCGCGGCAAGATTCAGGAGGAGTCGATGCACTATGAGATGCTCAAGCACACCGGCGAGTACCCCATTATTGGCGTGAATACCTTCTTGAGCAGCAAGGGTTCGCCAACCTTGATTCCGGGCGAGGTAATCCGTGCTGAGGTGGACGAAAAAGAACGGCAGATTGCCAGGGCAGAGCAGATTCAGTCAGTCCGTCAGGTCGAATCCGCCCAAGCTTTGGACCGCATAAGTCGTGCGGCATTGACCAACGAGCCCATGTTTGATGCCATTATGGAGGCTGCTAAAGTTTGCTCTTTGGGTTCCATTACCGAGGCCATGTTTGAAGTGGGCGGTCAGTACCGCCGCAACATGTAAGAGGCTTAGCGGCGCGGAATCCTATTCCAGCGCTGCACGTATTCTCGGTCCCGGTATTCGGCCGATTGCAGGGCCCATCGGCCCCGCTGCTTGGCGTACCTAAGGTCTGCCGTAGTGACTTCATAGCGGGCTAGGTAGCGCCGTTCTCTTTTGCTTCGTGCAGTACAGAGCCATTCCACCGAAACGAGGTCACCCGAGGGTGCCGTGCTCGCGCTAACCTGAGCTGACGAACCCAAAGGGAGGCTTTGAATTTTGGGCAGGAGCAGGGGCATTACGGCAAGGGCGCTTAAGTGGTAGAGGCTGTCGGGGCTAGGGATCTGACCTGCAGGCAGAATCAGTTCAGAGCCGGCTCTCCTTGAGCTTAGCACCTGGCTTCCGGCGGTCAATTCGTGGCCAAGGAGGTTGCCTCTGCGGTCCATTTCGACGCGGTTAACCAGACCGGGGTAGCTCTGAACGAAGCTGGATGAGCTGCGGCTTCGGTACAGTTCCATAGTCATGATCTGGCTGGGATTTTGCTCGAGCGCAAACCGCCCTATCTGGGGTGCGCTGCAGCCCGACGCGAGCACGGCAGCCAAAAGCAGGATGAAGCCTCGGAGCATAGCGGGAAGGTAATGTACCTTCGGCCAATGAACATTATTTCTTGGAATGTAAACGGCCTTCGGGCGGTTGCTGGCAAAGGATTGCACGAGATTGTGCGCGGACTCAACCCCGACGTAATGGGTTTTCAGGAGATTAAGTGCACGGTAGATCAGGCCAAAGAGGTCTTGGACGGACTCGGCTACCACGTCGTCGCGCACGAGGCCGACAAAAAGGGTTATTCTGGTACGGCCATAATTAGCAAAATCAAGCCGATCAGCGTCTCCTACGGCATGGGAGTGGAGGAGCACGAAGGCGAGGGTAGGGTCATCACGGCAGAATTTCAGGACCTCTTCGTGGTAACGACCTATGTGCCTAATTCCAAGGGCGACCTGTCGCGGATTCCGCAGCGGGCACGTTGGGACCGCGACCTGGCTGCATACCTCAAGGGGCTTGACGCCAAAAAACCCGTGGTGCTCTGTGGTGATTTAAATGTGGCGCACCAACCCATTGACCTTAGCCATCCGCAGCCCAACTACAACCGGACTCCGGGCTATACCCAAAGCGAGATAGACGGACTTCAGTTTTTGCTGGACTCCGGCTTTGTAGATTCCTGGCGCGAGCAAAACCCGGGAGTAGTTAAGTATTCCTGGTGGAGTATGCGGAGCGGAGGCCGTGCCAAAAACATCGGCTGGCGCCTCGACTACCATCTGGTTTCGCGCCGCCTTATGGACCGGGTTGCATCGACCGAAATCCACAACGAGGTGTACGGCAGCGACCATTGCCCGGTTAGCCTTCAGTTGGCCTAGCGCAAGAACTTCCTTTTCTCGGCCAAAAATGCCTCAAAGAGCGCTTGGTCGTCGAGGCTTGCGCGCAGCCTAAGTACTTGGTTCACGTCGCGGTGCTTGACGGAATCAGGGCAGAGCCTTAGGGCTTGAATTGCGGCATTTCGGAAGTCCGCTTGCTGGTAGTAGGCCTCGCTGCCAAAGGCAGAAAACAGCACGGAGGCTGCTTCTTCGGCTCGGTTTTGGGCCAGGAGTGCATGAGCCAAGTGCATTTGGCCTCCGGGATGCCGTGGCGATCGCTGAAGCAATTTTCGGTAGGTTGATTCTGCCTCAAGGGCATTGCCTTGATAGCGGTATAGGTTGCCCAATTGGTACCAGGTAACCACGTGGTTAGGATGAAGATCCAAAGATTGCTCGAAGTAGGACTTGGCCTGGGCAAAACTCGTTGCGATAATCGGTCCCCGTTGGGCTTCGAGAACCATCGAAGACATGCCTGCAAAGTAGGGCGATGGGTTGCCAAAGCGGTCGAGTTCGGTCCAATCGTCGAGGCTTTGAATTGCCGCGGGCAGCAAGCGCAGGGCGTCCTGACGCTCGTTTAAAGCGAGGAGTTCTTGCTGGTCCTGTTCCGACGAAAGACCTTCTCTGGAGGCATTCAGGTAGGCAAGGGCCAGTGCGGCAATGGCGATGCTCCCGATCCAAAGGTTTGGTCGGCGCGGCTTCTCAGCCTCGCTCAATCGACTTGGTCTAAGCATGCCGAGGGCAAGCATAAACGGAATCCAAACGGCCGCCCGCTCTAGAGGGAACTCAAACATGCTGTAGGTCAGTACGATAAGTCCAAGACCGGCCACCAGGTCGGCGCCGTCTTCTCGGCGGTTCTTGAACCATGAAACGGCGAGTCCGCCCCAAAGCAGCAGCCAAGCTGCCAGGCCTGGCAGGCCCTGCTCGGAGGCAATCCAAAGTGCGTCGTTGTGGGGGCGAACCTCGGCGGTAATTCCCTCTGCTACTGACGGATTCATGCCCTGAAGGCCGTAGCCCGGGAAGTGGATTCGCCATTGTCCGGCGCCCACGCCCGTCCACGGTGCAGCCTTGATCATTGCTAGGGAATGGTCCCAAAACACTTCACGGATGCGAAGGTTGGTGGGATCCATCAAGGACTCGCGGATTTTTGGCCGAGAAACCACAGCCGCAATAAGCACAAGTCCAAGAAGGGCGGCGCCCAAAAGGGGCTTCCAGGAGCGGAGGTTTCGTACCAAGCTAAAAAGGAGCCAAAGGGCTGCACCTATCCAGATGCTGCGGGTGCGCAGCAAGACAATGGCGAGCAGGGCCAGAATTCCGACGGCTAAGGCCACGTTCTTTGCGCTGCTTTGGCTTCGTCCCCAGAGGTACCAGGCGGCCGGAATGGCTAAGGCTATGGCCGAAGAAGTGAAGTTTTTGTGCCCCATAATTCCCGGGGCCAGGTAGGGGTCTGCCATGGCCTTGGTGGATTGCCCAAAGTCCGCAAGCACCGAAAAACCTTCGACCATGGCAGCGCCTAAAATGCCCCAGGCTAGGGCAGGGAGCGCACGGAGCCCAAACCTCCAACCGATTAAGGCAGCGGCAGCGTAGCCTGCGTACCGGCCCACGGCCAATTTCGCCTCACTGGCTGCAAAGAGGGGTACCGTCCAAAATCCGCTCAGGGCAACGGCAAGCAGCAAGAGCGCACTCAACGTGCTTAAATTGGGTAGGGACGACTGCGAAGTGCCACCTCGATGCGCGACAGCAAGCAGTCCGAGCAGAAGAAGGCTGGCGGCCAAGTGCATGGGCCAATGGGAGCTGTCTCCTAATTTTTGCGCTACCGGCAGCATAGGAACAGCGGCAAAAAGGGCCCCTGCAACGAAGGCGATCCAAGATGGTCGTTCGGCGTTCATAGGGTGTAAAAATAAAGCACCCCGCTCATGGCGGGGTGCTTTCAACAAATTGTTTCGAGGCTTATGCTTCGGACGGAATCACTTCGAAGTGAAAGTCAATCACTACATCGCGGTGAAGGCGAACCTTCGCGCTGTTCTTGCCAGAGACCTTGATGGATCCGCCGGCAATTTGAATGAACTTCTTATCGATATGGTGACCGAGCTTACTAAGCTGGTCTGCCACGTCTTGGTTGGTGATGGCTCCAAAGAGCTTACCGCCGAGTCCAGCCTTGGCTTCGATCTTAAGTTCCACATTGCGCAGGGCTTCTGAGGTCTTTGTGGCGGCATCCACCATTTTAGCTTCCTTGTGGGCGCGCTGGCGAAGGTCTTCGGCCAAATCTTTTTTGGCTGAACCGGTCGCAAGTATTGCGAATCCTTGTGGAATCAAGTAGTTGCGGCCGAAACCGTTCTTTACTGATACTACGTCGTCCTTGAAACCAAGGTTTTCAACGTCTTGCTTTAAAATAACATCCATGACGTCCGTTTATTTAAGATTGTCTGCTACGTACGGCATCAGAGAAAGATGGCGAGCGCGTTTGATGGCCTGGGCCAATTTGCGCTGGTACTTCAACGATGTTCCAGTAAGACGACGCGGAAGAATCTTTCCCTGTTCGTTTACAAAACGCAATAGGTAGTCGGGGTCTTTGTGGTCAATATGCTTGATGCCGTATTTCTTGAAACGGCAGTACTTCTTCGTCACCGACGAATCAATAGCAATAGGCTGTAGGTAGCGAATTTCGCTGGTTCCTGTGGGCTCTAGTGGTGTAGTAGTACTCATGGCTTAGGCGTTTTTAACCTTGTCGCGACGCTTTGCGGCATAAGCTACACCGTGCTGGTCGAGGGCTATTGTTAAGAACCGCAGAACGGGTTCGTCACGCTTCATATCTACCTCAAGGGTAGCTATAAGGGTAGAAGGTGCCGTGAACTCTACAAGGTTGTAGAATCCGGTCATCTTCTTATTGATTGGGTAGGCAAGCTTGCGCAGCCCCCAACGCTCTACATTGATGATGGAGCCACCAGCAGCTTTAATGCTGTTGGTGTATTTATCCACCGTTTCCCTTATCTGATCATCAGACAAGACGGGATTTAGGATGAAAACGGTTTCGTATTGTTTCATTGGAAAGTTTCCTTTAAAGGGGCGCGAAGATAAGAAATAATACTCAATTATTCTTAACTTTTGGCAGCCGGTCTATCAGTTCAAAGTAATCCCGCAGCACATAATGCGGATTTGGCGACTCGGCTAGCTCCTTCAGGGCAACATTCCAATACCTATTCTGTGTGGCGCTGTCACGCAAAACTCCTTCGCAAAAAATCAAATTGGAGGCCGGGTCCTTGACCGAATCCTCGCCCGACACCCATAGAATGTGGGCTTGGTCCGCTCGCCAGTGCACGATTATTTGGTACCAGCCCGAGTCGCTGCGCTCCTTTGGAGCATAGACCTGAAAGCCGTCGCCCTCAATGAGGTCGTAGCCTGAGCTGCGAATGTTTTTAAAGAAGAGCAAGCGGTTGGACTGAATTCGCGCGGTGTAGGAAGTTTCAGGCTCGGCTGCCTCAAAGAAGAGCATAGACAAGATTAGGCCCGCGGCTACTGCCCCAATTCCGAGCCAAAGCAAACGTCGTTCTGGTTTCATTTAATCACGAACGCTTAGGGCATCCAAAGTGTTCAACCCTACCTTTGACTATGTCTTACCGAGTTGCGCTTCTCATCGTAGTGGTGACCCATTTAGTGGGCGCTGTAGGCCTTCGAACGGATTTTGCCCACTGGATGGTTTTGCTCACGCCCGTGCATTTATTGGTCAGTTTTGGCCTTCTCTTCTCGTTTAGCAGCAAATCGGAATTTCTAAAGGGGGCACTTTTGGCGGTATTTGCGTTGGGCTTGCTCGTTGAAATAATTGGAGTGAATACGGGATACCCCTTCGGTAGCTACGTTTACCTCGAAGGTTTAGGACCTAAGGTTCTCAATACGCCATGGTTAATCGGAGTAAATTGGGTAATGCTGACTCTGGCGTCGGGGTCCTTCGCAGCGCAATTTTTAGACAACGGCAGCAGGCTTCAGCGGGCCTTGTTCGCCTCGGGTCTTATGCTGGTACTGGACGTTCTTATTGAGCCGGTTGCGCACGCACACCGCCTTTGGATTTTTGCCGGCGGAATCGCACCTTGGCAGAACTACCTCTCATGGTTTATCGTGGCTTTGACCGCGCAGTGGATCGTAGGCAAGGGCCTTGAATCAAACCGCATGGCAGGGCCAATTTTACTCGCTCAAGCTGCGTTTTTTGCCCTTTCTTGGCTGTGGCCAATCGCGTTCTAATCCGTAGGTTTGCAGTCCGCCTCTATGGAAAATAACTACCTGGTATCCGCCCGCAAATACCGCCCTGCCGCTTTTGAGTCGGTGGTGGGCCAGGCTCACGTTACCGAAACCCTTGAGCATGAGGTTCTGACTGGGCGACTCGCTCAGGCTCTGCTTTTTAC
>JBEEMM010000056.1:0-7973 GCA_041192685.1 Bacteroidota bacterium
ACTGCACTCAGCTTGCGGTTCACCGAGCGAGCATTGATTCCATTCTGAACAAGGTCTGATACCCAGGAACGCAGGTGGAGCCGGCTTGCGCTCGATGCATCAGTAATTCCCACAGCATGCTCCAAATACAGGAGCCACTGAGCTAGGTCTGCTTCATAGGCTGTTACCGTAGCCTCCGAACGGCGACGCTCCCAGCGCAAGTAGTTGGTGAATTCATTTAGCATAAAAAAAGCCCCGAGGGATCTCGAGGCTCAATTTAGGTCATGGACCCTATTATTCGGCGTCTTTTAATCGAAGCCCCTGAACATAGGTTGCCTTGATGATTTCTTTGCGGCGATTAACCGAAGACTTCGTGAACTGTTGGCGGCTGCGCAGTTGGCGCATGGTACCGGTCTTGTCGAATTTGCGCTTATAACGCTTTACCGCGCGCTCAATTCCTTCACCTTCTTTGACATGAATTACTAGCATAATGGGACACCTCCTCTCATAAGGCGGCAAAGGTATGGCTATTTGCCGAAATAGAAGTACTTGGGTATTCTATACTGCTGGAGCGAATCAAACGGAGCCAACTCGAAAAGTTCCTTAAAATTTCGCAGCGGCCTAATCTTGCTTCTGAAGCGATGAAAAGCCCGCACCTGGGTCGAGCGCCAAAGCGGGTGGGCATACAGCAGTTCCTCAGGCAGCACATTGAGGTCCAGCGGCGTGGGCGGACTCAACAGCCAATGGAACTCTTCTCGCTGGTCGTAGCGCTGCAGAAGTTGGGAATCCACCCCACCCCAGCGCTCACGGTCTCGAACAAAGCCCTCCGCCTTCCAGTCGGGCCATCCCTGGCCGCGGAGCCAGAGGTCCGAAACCGTATCAGAGGCCACCGGCGGCCGAACCGAAACTTCCTTGCCCTTGGAAGCTCTTTTTTCAAAGTTTGGGTAGTATGACTCGGCCTTTTTTGAACTGCCATATTCCCACTTTGAAGAAGCCTCGATTTCAGGAAAATCAGCCCAAACGGGCG
Source organism: Bacteroidota bacterium (assembly GCA_041192685.1). Lineage (GTDB taxonomy): Bacteria > Bacteroidota > Bacteroidia > Flavobacteriales > Schleiferiaceae > TMED14. The sequence continues at coordinate 1,007 of JBEEMM010000056.1, forward strand.
GCAGATCCTGACTCGTTTGCAACCCGTTAAAAACAAAAAAAGCGGAGAAAATCCCCGCCCAAAGTAAATCTACAACCCAAGGTTTGGGTCGATTCTTCATTCTATAGGATGGTCGTTTTGGGCGGCGTCCGCGTCGTCTTTAGGGGGCGTCCGAAGCACCTTAACAAAAAAGGCTACCGTAATTACCGTGACCAAAATTTCGGTGGTAAGCATCATAATCCAGGCTGCAGTAGTCATACTTATTTATTTAAGGCTATTCTTCGGCGGTAGGCCACAAAGACCATCCCTGCGATAAGGGAAAACAACACCAAAAGAATGATGCGCGCTAAATGCTTGTAAAAAATTGGATTCACAAAGGAACCTGTGGCAATTTGGTCTCCGGCCCTCACCACCTGACCGTTTTCAATGACAGGCTGCGCGTCCTCAGATTCCCATTGGTAGGTGACCTTACTACCGTCTTCTGCCAAAAGTCGAATAACTGTCGAGTCATTCTTTGCTTGCACCTCTGCCATGCCATTGACCTCCGACTCAAAAAAGTCGGCAAAGGCATCTCGGTTATACTTGATGTCCACATTAGTGAGTTGACCAATTATACTGGATTTGTCGAATTCCCATTCATTTTCTATGGCATTCTTCCAGTCGTTACCCTTGGGCGCTATTAAACTCATGGTAAAAATCAGAAGAAGAATTGTCGGCGTTACGTACTTCAAAATGGGCTTGTAAATCTTAGGAATTACGATGTCAGAACCACGGGTTATTTCTTCCCATCCTCGATCAATTCCCCATATCCAGGCAAAAAGCACGGACTCTACTAAGGCAAAGAACACCAGCCCCACCGTTCCAGCCCAATAGTCGTATTGGTCAAATACCCCTTGCTGGTAAAAAAAGACGGTGGGCAGGCCAGCGGCCAGGGTGATGAGACCAAAAGTTATGGCAGCCTTGTTGAGGCTGAACTTGAATTCGTCCTGCACAAAGGCGACCCATGGCGAACCCATTGCCAGCGAACTGGTAATGCCCGCAAAGAAGAGAAGGCCAAACCACATTACCCCAGCAACACTGCCTAAGACTGCGCCCCATTTGGTGAACAAGAAGGGCATTGTTTGAAAAGCCATGGCAAAGCCGGCATTCTCCTTAACCCAATCCAGGCCTAGGTAGCCTACCGCGATGGGTATCACTATGCTTCCACCAAGAACAATCTCTACAAATCCGTTCATCCAGCCCGCAGACATGGAATTCAAGGCAATGTCGTCCTTGGGCTTGACGTAGGCGGCATAGCAATGTATGGTGCCCATTCCGACCGAAAGGGTGAAGAAAATTTGCCCCGCGGCGGCGAGCCAGACGTTGGGGTTGGTGAGGGAATCAAATTGAGGGTTCCACAAGAAATTAAAACCAAGCATCGCATCGCACTCGGTGCAACCCGCACTGGCTCCGGAATCTCCCAGCATGAAGGCTTTTACTGCCAAGAAGGCACCAAAAATTATAAGAATTGGCATTCCGATTTTGGCTACTTTTTCAATTCCACCCTCTAAGCCCTTGCTGAGAATCCAGGTATTTAGGCCGAGTACTAAGATGTAGAACCAAATGGCCTCATAAGGCAGGCCCGTCGTGCTTTGCCCGATATCTACGTAGCTCGTGAAGAATGTGGCAACCTCGCCTTGGCTCATTCCCGAGAAGGTCTGCGCAATGGAATGAAAGACGTAGGAGAAGGTCCAGGACTCGATGTAGGTATAGTAAGCGGCTACCGCAATGTTGGTGAAAATCCCAAAGACCCCCAGGTACTTCCAGTACTTTCGGCGCCCCATGGAGTTCATAATAAAGGGGGTGCTGTGGTCGCCCTTGGTTCCGCCAAAACGCCCCGATGCCCATTCAATCCATAATAGCGGAATTCCGAGAACCAAAAAACAGATTAAGTATGGAATCATGAATGCCCCACCACCATTTTGTACCGCTTGAACCGGAAAACGAAGGAAGTTGCCCAAGCCTACGGCGTTTCCTGCCATAGCAAGAATGAGGCCTACCCTGGATCCCCAGGACTGTGTGTTGCTGCTCATAGGTGTCGGGGGTTATCTAATTTTCAAATATAGGTATTCGATTCAATACCTCAGAGAATGAATGCGGACTAAATCCTAAGTCTCTTCGTGCTTTGCTTATGTCGAGTCCAGTTATGGGCGGACGCTTTGCCGCCTGACCCAAGGATTCACTAGAAACCGCGTCAATAAGCGAGGCATCGAGTCCTGCGTGGTCGGCAACCCTGCGCACAAGGTCCAGAATGCTCATGGTGTCGGGTCCGCTGATGTGGTAAATGCCCTCGGCTCCAAGCTCCGCGATGCGAAGGCAGCCCTCGGCCAGGTCTACGCTCCAGGTTGGACTGCGCACCTGATCGTGCACTACCCGAATTCGCTCTCCGCGACCCAATGCCTGGCGTGCCCAGAGGATGATGTTGCTGCGGCTAAGACCGGGTACGTAGCCGATGACCAAAACAGTTCGCGCAATGGCATAGCGCGCTCCGCTAGCCTTGACTGCCTCTTCAGCCCGAAGCTTGGACCATCCATAAACACTGAGGGGAGCCGGCTCGGCCTCCTCGCCGTAGGGCCCGTTCTTGCCGTCAAAAATGAAGTCCGTACTCAAGAAAATTAGGTGTATTCCATGGCGGGCGCAGGCCTCAGCGCATAGTTTGGTGGCCTCCACATTGAGCAGGTTGCAGGCCTCCTGGTCATGCTCGCAGTCGTCAACCTGGGTCATGGCTGCAGAATGCACCACCACGTCGGGCTTGAATTCTGCAAAGACTCGCTCGTAGTCCTCTGCCTTGGTGCTGTCGAGTTCGGCATAGGGGAATCCGAAGTGGTTGCCGCGCGCAGGGCCTTTGCCTGTGGCAAGAAGCACATGCCGGTCTTGACCGAGAAAGAGCAGAGACTGACCAAGCAGACCGTTGGCTCCGGTAATCAAGATGCGTTTTGAGGTCATGGCTTGCAGGGGTAGTTGGCGGTTTGTCGCGAGGCTAGGGCCGACGGGCTGCGCGAATTTCAGCGGCTAGGTCGGTGGCAGCTTTACGGGCCGCTTGCCGCCAGTCGGAACCCTTTGATGCATACAGAATGGTTCGTGATGCGTTAATGAGCAGACCCAGCCCGGGCTTGTCCCTAAAGGCACCGTGACGCATGACGTCGGCGACGCTTCCGCCCTGGGCACCAATGCCCGGAACCAGAAAAAAGGTCTCGGGCATCCGTTCGCGGAGGGCTCCTAGGGCCTCGGGTCGGGTGGCTCCCGCAACAATCATGAGGTTCTCTGGGCTGCCCCATTCGCGGTATGCGTCAACGACGGCTTCGTACAGATGCCGTCCGTCCTCGAGTCTGAGCTGCTGCAGGTCGGCGGCACCAGGATTGCTGGTTAAGCCCAGCCCTATGACCCACTTATTGGGCCTTAAAAAGGGTTCTACGCTGTCTCGGCCCATGTAGGGCGCTACGGTTATGGCGTCGTAGCCCATGACCCCGAGGATGCCTTCAGCGTAGCGAGCGGCGGTGTTCCCGATGTCTCCGCGTTTGGCGTCTGCTATCAAAAAGGGCTTTTGAGGCAGCGCGCGCAAATGCTCAGAAACGGCGTCAAGGGCGTCCCAACCTGGGCGTCCTAAGGCCTCAAAAAAGGCAAAGTTCGGCTTGTAGGCTACCGCCACGTCTGCCGTAGAATCGATAATACCCAGGCAAAATTCTCGAAGACCGCTTACCCCCTCGGGGAACTGAGCAGGGTCCGGGTCGATGCCTATGCAGAGACCATGGCCCGATTGCTCAATACGCTGGATGAGTTCCTGGTAGTTCATTCGTCGGCTCCTTGCTTTAGTCGCTCGGCATGGTCGGCCACGCGAAGACCCTCGATGAGTGCCTTGAGGTCGCCGTTCATCACGTCGGGCAAATTATACACCGTCAGGCCGATTCGGTGGTCGGTAACCCGGCTTTGCGGAAAATTATAGGTGCGGATTTTTGCGCTTCGGTCGCCGGTACTCACCAGCGTTTTGCGGTGCTCGGCCACGAGAGCATCCCGCTCCGCACGGGCCTTATCCCAAATTCGGGCGCGCAATACCGTGAGGGCCCGGTCGTAATTCTGGTGCTGGGACCTACCGTCTTGGCATTCCACCACGATTCCCGTCGGGAAGTGGGTGAGTCGAACCCCGGATTCGGTTTTGTTCACGTGCTGCCCCCCTGCCCCACTCGAGCGAAAGGTGTCTTTGCGTATGTCTACGTCGCGAATTTGCACGTCAAGCTCGTCGGCCTCGGGCAAAACAGCCACCGTAGCGGCCGAAGTATGAACTCGGCCTTGGCTTTCGGTCGCGGGAACGCGTTGAACTCGATGCACGCCGCTCTCAAACTTTAGGGTCCCATAGACTTGACTGCCACGCACCTGCACACTGGCTTCCTTAATGCCCCCAATCGAGCCGTCGGTCATGCTCAGCAACTCCATAGTCCAGCCTTTTTCGTCGCCGTAGCGCATGTAGGCACGCAGGAGTTCACTGGCAAATAAGCCGGCCTCGTCGCCCCCGGTTCCGGCCCGAACCTCGAGCACCGCATCTCGAGCATCCTCGGGGTCTTTGGGAATCAGTAACTCCTTAATCTCGGTTTCAAGCAGCGCAATACGGCTTCGCGCGGAATCAAACTCCTCTTGAGCCATGGCGCGCATTTCGGAATCTTTTTCTGTCTCGAGCAACTCCTGCGCCTCATCGCGGTTGGCTAGGGCGTCCAAATAGCGAGCGCGGGCCTGCACCAGCTCGTCGAGCTCTTTGTACTCTCGATTCAGGCGCACAAATCGGGCAGGATCAGCCGCTAATTCTGGCGTCATTAGCTGGTCGTGTACGTCTTGGTGCCGCACCCAAATTGCCTGGAGTTTGTCTACAAGATTCATGAACGACGGTAGGTATGCACTCCATCGGGAGCGTGAACTTGAACTTCGGGCTGGTCGCTGGACTCCACCCGACCCACAATTTGCGCATCAACACCAAAACTCTTGGATAGGGCAATGACCTCTTCTGCCGCTTCTAGGCTGTCCAGGTAAAGTTCCATTCGGTGCCCCATGTTAAACACTTCATGCATCTGGCGCCAAGGCGTAGCGGACTCCTTTTGAATTAGGTCAAAAAGGGTAGGAACCGCAAAGAGGTTGTCTTTGACGACCCGAGCATTGCCCAAAAAATGCAGGACCTTCGTCTGCGCGCCTCCGCTGCAGTGCACGACTCCGCGCAAGCGAGAACCGAGCTCCTTAATTGCTGGAATCATTACCGGGGCGTAGGTTCTGGTGGGCGACAAAACGAGCTTGCCCAGGTCTAGGGGGCTCTCTGCGATGCGGTCGGTAAGCATTCTCGTGCCGCTGTAGACCAAGTTCAGGTCGGTTTCGGGCGCAAAGCTCTCAGGATATCGCTTGGCCAAGAGGTGGCTAAAAACGTCGTGGCGCGCAGAGGTGAGTCCGTTGGAACCCATGCCGCCGTTGTACTGATGCTCGTAGTTCGCCTGACCAAAGCTGGCCAGACCCACCACGTACTGCCCAGGGGCAATGCGGCCATTGTCAATAACATCGCTTCTTCGCATGCGCGCAACCACCGTGCTGTCGACAATAACGGTACGCACGAGATCGCCCACGTCCGCCGTCTCGCCTCCGGTGCTCTGAATGTCCATGCCGGCTTGACGCAAATCTTGAAGTACGGACTCCGTTCCCTCAATAAGTGCTTTAACCACCTCACCGGGAATCAAATGCTTGTTTCGCCCAATGGTCGAACTGAGCAAAATCGGGCCTGTGGCGCCCACGCAAAGCAAGTCGTCGGTATTCATGACCACTGCATCCTGAGCAATTCCGCGCCAAACGCTTAGGTCGCCCGTCTCCCTCCAGTAGAGGTAGGCGAGCGAGGACTTGGTACCTGCACCGTCGGCATGCATTACCAAGCAGTGCTCTGGCGAGCCACTCAAGGCATCGGGAACAATTTTACAAAAGGCATTAGGGAACAATCCCTTGTCAAGCGAAGCTATCGCCTGGTGCACGTCCTCTTTACCCGAAGACACCCCTCGGTCAGCGTAGCGATTGCTCAAACTCATGACTGCAAAAATAAAACATCCCTTCGACCAAAGCCGAGGGGATGCCAAAGGTTATCAACGCTACTTCGTGCGGACGTAGGTACCAACCGGGGGCTCGACCTTACTCCACTCTGGATTGAGCTCCTTGAGCTCCTTCTCCTTCATTTTTAGCGCGCTAGCCATCGACTTCCAGGTTTCGCCCAAGGCAACCTGACGGTGGTTTGCATCAAACTCCGTGTAGTCTCCCTTGGCCGTCGTTTTAAGCACCATGCCCGGCACGAGGCTGACCCCGCGCAAACCGCCGTTAATGCGGCGAAGATCCGTAATAGTAATTGCTGCAGCACGGCAAACCGTTGCAAAGGTTTCTTTCTCGCCAACCGTATAGAATTCGCCCTTGACCAATTTAGCGACCTCCTCTTTGGCGGCTTCTGCTTTCTGTTCCGCTAATTCACTGGAATCAACCGGTGGGGCGAAGTCGTCGCGAATCACCTTGAAGTCGGTACGTCGGTTTAATTCGTTGGCAAGCTCTTGCTGCTGGGGCTGCATCTTCTTGATGCTGGACTCCGAGAGAACCGTACCCGCTGGGAATACGGAACTTCCCTTACCCTTGTAGGCAGCCGTTATCTCAAAGGGCTGAGATTCTCCCATTCCCACAGAAACCACGCGGCCTGGGTCGATTCCCATGCTGATTAGGTACTTCACGCAGGTGTCGGCGCGCCGTTGAGAGAGTGTGACGTTTTTGTCTTCTGCGTCGCGGTAGTCGGTGTGCGAGCGCAGCTCAATTACGATGGTCGGATTTCGCACCAGGGTGGTGTAGACCGTGTCCAGGGAAGAGCGCGCTGCATCGTTCAGGTCCCACTTAGCCAGGGCAAAAAACAGCTCGGGCAGTACCACGGGGTATTCAATCGGAGCCATGGTGGCGG
>JBEEMM010000057.1:0-7955 GCA_041192685.1 Bacteroidota bacterium
TCAAGGCATTGGACGCATCAACGTTGTCGCCTTTCACCCCACCGAGAGCAACGTAGTTTTTGCAGGGGCACCTGCCGGAGGACTTTGGAAGACCACCGACAACGGAACCACCTGGAACACCAACACCGACCTCTTGCCCAATTTGGGCGTTAGCGGCATTGCCATTGACCCGATAAACCCCGACACCATGTACCTGGCAACGGGCGACCGCGACGGAGGAGACACCTACAGCATCGGCGTACTCAAATCAACCGACGGCGGAACCTCTTGGAAGCCAACCGGTCTGACCCTGCAGCTCACCAACTATGCCCGCCTGACGGGCATGGTAATTCACCCCAACCAAACCCAACACCTCGTAGTTTCTTCGCGAAGTGGGATCTACCGCACGACCAATGGCGGTGCAAACTGGTCTGTGGTACAGGGTGGGAGCTTCCAGTCCTTGAGCATGGTGCCGGGAGCCCCACACCTTCTCTATGCTGGTACAGAATCCAACGGAAAAGTTTGGTTCTCTCGCGACTTTGGGGCCACATGGAGCCAAATTAGCGGCAACGGCCTCCCGTTGAGCGGACCTGCTCGCTGCGAAGTAGCTACCACCGGAGCAGACAGCAACTACGTCTATGCTTTGTTTGGCGCCAGCAACAACGGCCTCTACGGCGTGTACCGCTCTACCGACCGCGGCGCAAACTGGAGCCAAATGCACGGTGCTACTCCCAACCTCATGGACTGGTCCACCAACGGAAGTGGGGCAGGCGGTCAGGCCTGGTACGACCTTGCAATTGCCGTATCTCCAATCAACAAAGACGACCTTTTGGTGGGGGGTGTAAACATTTGGAAATCCATTAACGGAGGAGCCAACTTTTCCCTTAGTGCGCATTGGTATGGCGGCGGAGGCGTATCCAACGTTCACGCAGACCAGCATTGGTTCACGTTCAGGCCCGGCACCAGCGAGCTTTGGGTCGGCAACGACGGCGGCGTCTACGTATCGCCCAATGGCGGAGTCAACAACAACTGGCAAATGCGCAGCTCTGGGTTGGCGATCTCCCAATACTATAAAATCGCTACAACTCCTATGAATCCCAGTTGGACCCTCGCGGGATCTCAAGACAATGGAACCCACCTCAACAAAACGAGCTGGGCCAGAGTCCGCGGCGGAGACGGAATGGATTGCGGCATGGATCCCGGCAACGAACTCGTGATGTACGCCTCAATCTACTACGGCGACTTTGATAAATCCAACAACGGCGGCGCCAGCTTCAACGCTCCCTTCAGCCTTCCTCCGAGCGGAAGCGGTAACTGGGTAACTCCCTTTTTAGTGAGCCGCCACAGCGGCAGCGTACTCTATGCAGGATTTACCCGCGTTTGGAAGTCGACCAACGGCGGAGTCAGTTTTGCCGCAACGAGTACCAATACACTGCTTGGCAGCGACAATATAGACGTTTTGGCCGAGTCGCCGAGCAACCCCAACGTGCTTTATGCGGCTATCAATCAGTACCTATTTCGCTCCACCAACGGCGGGCAAAATTGGACTCAGCTGAGCGGCGGACCCGGCAGCCATGTAATCTCTGACATTGCCGTTGACCCCAATGATCCCTTGCACATCGCAGTATGCCGCAGCGGCTACGTAGCGGGCCAAAAGGTATTTGAGTCCTTTAACGGCGGCACGACGTATTCCAACATTACGGGTCTGCTCCCCAACATTCCAACCAACGCCATTGCCTTTGAGCCAGGAGGCAACAGCATGATTTATGTGGGTACTGACCTGGGCATGTTTGTGCGCGACAACCTTCTTGGTGATTGGGTTCCGTTCAATGCAGACCTTCCCAACGTCATTGTGAACGACATCGAAATGCTAAGCGGGCCCCGCACAGTGCGCATCGGAACCTACGGTCGCGGCGTCTGGCAGTCGCCCTTTGCCGGAGACCTGCTCAAGCGTCCTACTGCTGCACTGCGTTCTAACCCAGCCTCAACCTGCGGACTCGGCGACACCATCCAACTCCAGGATGCGTCGGTAGGGCTGGTAACGGCTTGGAACTGGTCGGTTTACCCTAGTGCCGGCGCCACGCTAATTGGAGCCACTACGGCTGCACCCAAGCTGGTCATCAGCCAAGTTGGGCTCTACAGCATTCGCCTCGTAGCAGCAAACGTATACGGCAGCGATACCGCCCTCGCGGTTCAGGCCATTGCCGCTGGCGGATTCCCCCTGCCCGCTGGCGAGGGATTCGTACCGGGATTTGACCAACGCTGGTCCATCGAAAACTCCGACCGCAACGCCACCTGGGAGCCTTTTGCCGCAGCCTCCAGCGACGGCGACCTGACCTCCATGCGCATGCCCCACTTTGCGCTGCCCCTCACTGCCTCGGGCCAACGCGATGCGCTGATCTCGCCGGTTTACAGCCTTGATAGCGGCTCTTCGCTCACGCTCGACATGGCCTATCGTTTGGTTTCTGCCACTCAGGCAAGCGATACCCTCAAAATTTGGGTTCAGCCCTGCGGTTCCACGGTATGGAATCTCTTGGCCACGCGCTTTGAAACGGGAACGCTGAACTGGGCTACTGGCAGCCCGCAGGCCACCGCATTCGTTCCTGCCTCGGCAGCGGATTGGCGTCGCGACAGCATCTTCTTGGGCGGACTTTCTGGCCCTTCGCGCTTTAAAATCGAAGCAAGGCATGCCGGAGGCAACCACCTCTACCTTGATCGCTTCAGGCTGCTCAAAGCCAGCACCGCAGCCCCTACGGCGGACTTCATTGCCCCTGACAGTGCATGCGCGGCGCGCAGCGTCACCTTCTATGCTGCGGGCATGCCAGCTCCTGGCAGCGGAACCGCAGGAGCTGCCTTGGGAGCAACCTACTCCTGGACCTTCTCGAGCGGAAGCCCAAGCACCAGCACCCTGGCCAACCCAAGCGTAAGCTTTACCTCTGCGGGTGCCCACACCGCCACCCTCGTGGTGAGCACTGCAGGCGGAACCTCGAGCGTCAGCAAGACCCTTGTGGTGAAGGCCGCCGTGGTTCCGAGCGTGAGCATTGTAAACCAGAGCGGAAGCATCTGCGCCAACAGCCCAGCTACCTTTGTGGCGACCGCGATCAACGGCGGCAGCAACCCTCGCTACCAATGGACGGTAAACAACCAGCCTCGCGGATTTAACAGCGCCACCTTCACCACGGCCAACCTTCAGAACGCCGACGTGGTCCGCTGCCAAATCTTCAGCAGCGAAGAGTGCGCAAGCCTGATGATGGTGCCCTCCAACGCCATTACCGCCCTGGTACTGCCTCTGCCGACGGTCAACGCGGGCAGCTACGCCACGGCATGCGTGGGAGACGGTCCAGTAGCACTGAACGGAACTCCTTCGGGCGGGCAATGGAGCGGAACCGGCGTGACCGGCTCTGCGTTTAACCCTACAGGCTTGGGACCAGGCGTCTACACGGTGACCTATTCCTACACCAACATGGCAGGCTGCACGGGTACGGCAACGAGCAGCATTCAAATCAATGCGACCCCCAATGTATTCTTGAACTTTGGTACGGACGTTCTCTGCATCAGCGACCCGGCCCTCAGCCCGAGCGGAGGCTTCCCTGGCGGAGGATCTTACTTGGTCAATGGCAACCCGACCAGCAGCATTGTGGCCTCGCAGTTGGGAACCGGAAGGCACGAGCTCAAGTACCAGTTTGTTCAGAACCAATGCGTAGGTGAGCGCGTCGACAGCTTTGATGTCGTTTCTGCCCCGCCTGCTGCGACCATTCACGACTGGAACGGCGATTCGCTCTACTGCCCTCAAACAGCCCTTAACCCGCTGTGGACGGTGCAGTGGCTCAACGCCAACCAGAATCCGATAGCGGGAGCAACCTCACCGAGCTTCATTGCGCCTGCTCCGGGAACCTACTTTGTGCGACTTCGCGCCGGCAGCAGCTGCGTCAGCACGAGCGGACCTTCGATTGTACTGTCCAACAGCGAGTTCCAGCTGCGCGGCTTTAGGCTCCAGCCGAATCCTACCCGAGGCATCGTCGACCTGTCGTGGCTTGCGCAAGGAGGCAGCGTATGGAATGCCGAACTCAGGAGCCTCAACGGAGCCTTGATTGAGCAATCTTCGGGTATGGAACCGCGCTTCAGCCTGGACCTTGGAGCGCTTCCGGCCGGGATTTATGTGCTCCGCGTGGAGCAGGAAGGACGCATTATCGTTCAAGAGGTGGTGAAAATGTAGGCTTAACGCCGATAATTTCTAAACGCTAATCCGTTTAAAAACATCAAAACCCCGCTAGCGGGGTTTTTTTGTGGGCAACCAGGCCGACGCTATTGCGCAACCGGTGTTTTTGCGGCAGTGGTCCTAGACCCTAGTATAATCGAGCATGCTCTGGAAGAGGGCCAGGCCGTCGGTGTTGAGCAGGTTGGGGTCTGCAGCGCGCTCCGGGTGGGGCATCATGCCCATCACGTTGCGGCTCTCGTTGCACACTCCAGCAATGTTTTGCACCGACCCGTTGGGATTGGCTTCGGGCGTAATCGCTCCGTCGGCCTCCGCGTAGCGAAACATGACTTGACCCTTGTCGTTGAGGGACTTGAGGGTATCCTCGTCGGCATGGTATCGGCCCTCGCCATGGGCAATGGGTATTTTATAGACACCGGTCTCCGAGAGGCCGGCGGTCATGGTGCTCAGGCCTGAGGCGCGCACCAGATGAACGTTCTTGCTGACGAATTTACCCGTTCGGTTGCGCAGCAGTGCGCCGGGAACCAGGCCGGCTTCGGTTAAAATTTGGAATCCGTTGCAGACCCCAAGGACGTAGCCGCCTCGGTTGGCATGCTTAATAACCTCCTCCATGATGGGAGAAAAGCGGGCAATGGCGCCCGACCGCAGGTAGTCCCCGTAGGAAAATCCGCCCGGGAGTACGACCATGTCGACCCCTTGGAGGTCGCGGTCTTTATGCCAAAGGCTAATGGTTTCGCAGCCCATGCCCTCTCGCAGGGCGTGGATCATGTCTTGGTCGCAGTTTGACCCCGGAAAAGTTACAACACCGAATTTCACGCGGCAAAGGTACAGCGCCCGTTGGCCTTACCCAGGGCATTGGCGAGTCGATAAAGCAGCCTCGCGGCAACGTTGGCATCCCAGTCTCCCTCGGGGCCCGGGGCCACCTCGTTGAGGTCGAATCCGATGAGCTGGCGACCAGAAGCTAGCACCTCCTCGACCAGGTAGAGTAACTGCTCGACCTCAAAGCCTCCTGCAACCGGGGTTCCAGTGTGCGGACACAGTTTAGGGTCGAGTCCGTCAATGTCAAAACTCAGGTAAACCTTCTGCGGAAGCTCCGCGACAATCAAGTCCACCTGCTGGGCCCAGTTTATGCCTCGGTAGGACGCATGCTTGAGGTCGCGGTCATAAAAAACGCTGCAGCGATCTGCCAATTCCTTGGCATTGGCAACCTCCTCGGCGCAGTAGTCCCGAATTCCAACCTGCACAATTTTAGCCACTCCGGGATGCTGCATGGCGTTGTACATAATGGATGCATGGCTGTAGGTAAAGCCTTCGTAGGCGGCCCTAAGGTCCATGTGGGCGTCAATTTGAAGAATTCCCATGCCTGGATTTCGGTCTGCCAATGCCTGAATATAGCCAAGAGGCGTACTGTGGTCGCCGCCCAACAGAGCCACGAGCTGCCCGCGGTCGAGGTAGGTTTCAACGTCGCTGCGGACCCTTGCCACCATCCAGGCACAGGCCTCGTTAATTCTTGCAAGAAGCTTTTGGCTCGAGGCCATTTGCTCGGTTCCGTCTGCTACGGCTGCCAAATAAACTTCGGCGCGTTCGCGGTTTCGCTCGGACTTTTCGGCAAGCTTGACCGAGGCTGGGGCCATGGCGAGGCCCATTTTGTAGGCATCAACCACGTTGGGGTCCCACAAGTCGACCTGGGTAGAGGCCGCTTTGACCGCGGCGGGGCCCAGTGCAGTGCCCGAAGTGTAGCTCACGGTGACCTCCCAAGGGATCGGAAGCACCACCACCTCGGCGTCTTCTACCGCAAAGGGAAGCCCGTAAATCTGGCTTCCCGTAGCCAATCCGTTGGGGTCAAAATCGGTCAGCGCGAGGCTGCGGCCTTTGAGTCTAGCTTGGTCCATGGAGCAAAGGTAACGGCCTTGGGGCAGATGATTCTTGGCGGAGCTAGGGGATTTCGCGGAGCCGGAGGATTTCGCGGAGCCGGAGGCTTTTGCGGAGCCGAAGGCTTTCGCGGAGCCGGAGGCTTTTGCGGAGCCGGAGGCTAGTAGCGAATTGGGTAGGCCCTTCGAATCGTACGTCCCTGGCTCGGAGTGAAGCGAAACTCCCAAAGCCATAGGCCGCCCAGTGGAGGTTCCTCCCTCGCTTCGATGCGGTCTTGAGGAGCGACGGGGAATGGTGCAGACCATGGGCTAGCCCAGCGGCCTTCTGGGTCGGTCCAACGGGTTTCAAGCAGCCATGCCTGGTCCGAATCCAAATCCCACTGGAGGATTGGGGGCCATTGGCGCTGAATCAGATCGAATTGGTTCCTAGAAGGCTCCACGGCTGCCTGGGGCCAGCGGCCCGGCGTTGCGGAATCAGTGCGCGCGAATCCCCAATCCTTGGGGTCGGGGCCGCGGCGCTCTAGGGCCATGCCTTCGCCCTTGCCGGGACTTTGGCGAATGCGTTCCGGGAACTGGTCTGGACTCACCTCTGCCCGGTCAATCAGAAGTCCGTCGCTTCGGCGGAGCTCCAGGATGCCTCCTTCGTCGGTGAGCGGTATGCTTTGGTTGGTGGCGCCAGGCCCGCCCGGCAGGGCCGGCCGGGCCCATGCCCCTGGGCGCGAAGCGCCCAGGGGTCCCGCCATCGAATCGCCGGCCGAATAAAGCTCAAGCAGGGCAGCAGGATTAGCCGCCATAAAAATGACCTGACCCGGCAGCAAAAACCGGCCGGCGACCGAGGCGCGGCGCCACGAACCCGAAGAAGAAGAATCCCCCGAAAAAACATCAGGATTCGACCAAAAAAGCCCCGAAAGATCCAAAACCCTATCGCTAAGGCTTCGAAGCTCCGCGAACCGACCCTCGCCGGGCAGGGGATTCAGCAAAAGCTCGCTAATCTGGAGCTCCCCAGAAACCGGCGGCACAGCCCAACCCGCATAAACCATAGTGCAATCCCCAGGAGTACCGTCCGCATGAATCCAACCGGGCAAAAGCGGAAGCTCCATCACCTCGCCGGGCCGGCAGGGCCAAAGAAGACCGCCCGCATCCGGAAGCCAGCGCAGGGCAGTGCGCTCCGAATGAATCCGCGTCGCCGACCACCGTCCGCCCGACCAACGCGCCAAGGCCAGCGAATCAAAAGGATAGAGCGGCGAAGTCCCCAACGGTAGGGGATGCCGCCAGTCCACCTGAAGGGCACTGTCGGCCAACAAACCCAAAATTCCGCCCTGGCGAGGGCCCAGCGGAGACCACTCTAAGGCACCGGGACTCGAACCCAAGAAACTCCGCGACGACTGCCAAGCCCGAGGCAGCACCGACCACTGCGGACTGACCTCCAAAGACCATCCGCCCAATGACTTATCGAAAGGTTGATGCATGTCGGGCTGCACGCGACCCCATGCCATGAGCTCCCCTTCAGCGCTTTCAATCGACCAAAATGCCGGAGCCGAAGTCAGCGAAAGCGGAACGTCCCAAAGCGACAAGGAATCCGGCCAAGGTTGGCGCCCGTCGGCAAGAACCACCACCTCTCCGGGCCTCAGGACCCGATCGGGAAGCAGCCAAGACGAGGAGCCAAAGCGAAGCGTCCAGCCCAAAGCCCAGCAAAGCGAATCTGCCTCTACAAAAAGCTCCATAAAATCACCGGGGGCGGAACGCCAACTGACCCGAGGTTCGGGCGAAACCAGAATTTCGGTTACCGTTGCATCACCGAGCCGCGCGGCCCGCTTGCGCGGGGTCGCGCTCCGCACCCAAGGCCCAGCACGCCAAGTCAATGGTCCCCATTTAAGCCCACGAACCCG
>JBEEMM010000058.1:0-13644 GCA_041192685.1 Bacteroidota bacterium
AGAGAGTCGTACTCGGGAATTGCTTCAATGCTGGGCCGATTGTCTCTAGCGGGATGGGTTGACGGCATCAAGGCAACGTGCGTAAAACCTCCATTGCAGGCTGCTGCTACCAGGGAGTCGTAGTTTTCTCGCTCCTCATGCCCTGGAGCGCCCGATCGAGCACGCCCGTCAATCCAACCCGGGCTCAGTAAAAGTCCGCGTGCCCATTCAATAAGAGGCGCATTGCTCAGGCTGTTTGCGTCATCGATGGCCCTGACCTGGCCGTCAACAACAAGAAGGTCCACGGTACGTCCGTGAAAAGGGGAGCGAGGATCCACGACTTGAACGCTCGGCAGAATGAATTCACCATAAATCATAGACTCTGCAAAGGTAGTTTTTTTAGTTCCAAGTGAATCCAAAGGGCCCAAAATATTTAAGACAAGCGGCAAAAAGTAGAGCGGGGTACTCGAACTTTACGCAGCTAAAAAATGCACCATTGAAGACTGTTTTTCACTCCGCCGCATCCCGAGGGTCCGCCGACCACGGCTGGCTCAAAACTTCGCATACCTTTTCGTTCGCATCCTACCACAATCCGGAGCGCAACCATTTCGGTGTTTTGCGCGTGCTCAATGACGACTGGATTGCCGGCGGAACAGGTTTTGGCAAGCATCCTCACGACAACATGGAGATTGTAACTATTCCTCTGTCGGGAGCATTGGAGCATCAGGACTCGATGGGTAACCAAGAGGTGCTCCGAATGGGGGAAGTGCAGGCCATGAGTGCCGGAACAGGTTTGGTGCACTCGGAATACAATGCCAGTAAGACCGAACCCTGCTCGCTCCTTCAAATTTGGATTTTCCCAGAGCGTCGGGGTGTGGAGCCTCGCTACGAGCAGCGCTTTTATGACCTTGCGGCACTTGATCGAGAATGGCATGCGGTGGTGAATCCAATGGGGCAGGGGGATGCCATGCCCATTCACCAGCAGGCTTGGTTTTCACTGACCCGAATGAAGGCCGGAACGACCAGAAGCTATGCCACCAAACGAAGCGACAATGGAGTTTATTTCTTTGTAATTGAGGGTTCCGCGCTAATTGAAGGCCAGGCATTAGAAGCCCGTGACGGAATCGCCCTGAGTGAAGCGCCCGAAGTATCGGTAGAAGCGCTGACGTCCTGCTTCATTTTGGCCATAGATGTGCCCCTGAGGCTCCCCGCTGTAGCCTAACTTTGCCGGGATTATGTTTGAATCCCTGAGTGAAAAAATTGATTCCGCGCTGCACCGTTTGTCGGGACGCAGTAAAATATCGGACATCAATATTGCCGAAGCCGTCAAAGACATACGTCGTGCCCTTGTTGACGCTGACGTAAACTACAAACTCGCCAAGGACTTTACCGACCGCGTCAAAGACCGCGCAATGGGTCAAGACGTACTCAAGTCCTTGGAGCCTGGCCAGTTAATGGTCAAAATTGTGCGCGACGAGATCGCCGAACTCATGGGTGGAACCGCCAGCGAACTCGCCTCAGGTTCTGGGCTTCAGACCGTACTTATGGCAGGCCTTCAGGGCTCTGGTAAGACCACCTTCACGGCAAAGCTTGGCAGCATGCTCAAGCGCAAAAAGGGCCGCAAGGTTCTTTTGGCTGCTGCCGACGTGCACCGTCCGGCTGCGGTTAACCAACTTAAAACGCTTGGCGAGCAAATAAGTGTTGAGGTATTTAGTATCGAGGGTGAGAAGGATGCAGTAAAAATCGCTCGAGAGGCGCAGTCCTACGCCAAACAAAACGGATTCAACTACCTATTGATCGATACGGCTGGTCGCTTGGCCGTGGATGAGGTTTTGATGCGCGAGATTTCGTCGATTCGAGAGGCCACCCAGCCCCAAGAAATTCTATTTGTCGTAGATTCCATGACCGGCCAGGATGCCGTGAATACGGCCAAGGCATTCAACGATGCTTTGGACTTTACCGGGGTAATTCTCACCAAGCTCGACGGCGACACCCGCGGCGGTGCGGCCCTTAGCATTCGCCAGGTGGTCCAAAAGCCCATTAAGTTCATCGGGACCGGCGAAAAAATGGATGCCCTCGATGTCTTTCATCCCGACCGCATGGCCGACCGAATTTTGGGAATGGGAGACGTCATTTCTTTGGTGGAGCGGGCGCAGGAGCAGTTTGACGAGGAGGCCAATCGCAAAATCAACAAGAAAATTGCCACCAATAAGTTTGGGTTTGATGATTTTCTCGAGCAGATTCAGCAGATTAAGAAGATGGGCAACATGAAGGACCTCATGGGCATGATTCCGGGAGTCGGCAAGGCCATGAAGGGAATGGACATTCCCGACGATGCTTTTAAGCACCTCGAGGCCATGATACGCTCCATGACTCCTGCAGAGCGGAGCAATCCAAGCATAATCAACGGCAGCCGAAGAATCCGCATTGCGCAAGGAAGCGGTCGCACTGTTTCAGACCTCAATAAACTGATCAAGCAGTTCGACGAAATGAGTCGAATGATGAAGATGATGCAGGGACCGGGCGGTCGCAGCCAGCTCATGTCCATGATGAACCGCATAAAGTAATGGCCCTAATTCTCAACGGTCGAGAAGCGGCCCAGTCCTGGAAGTCCATTATCCGCAAAGAAGTTGCCGGGCTTTTGGCTCAGGGCCGACGTGCTCCGCACCTGGCAGCCGTATTGGTCGGGGACGATCCCGCGAGTCAAGCCTACGTTCGAGGCAAGGTCCGCGACTGCCAAGAGGTCGGTTTCACGTCAACCCTCATTGAGCTTGCGGCCGACTGCAGCCAGCAGGATTTGCTCAAGCAGGTAGAAGGACTCAACCGGAATTCCAATATAGACGGCTTCATCGTGCAGCTTCCCTTGCCCAAGCACATCAATCCCAACGAGGTGCTTCTCGCTATTGATCCGGTCAAGGATGTGGATGGCTTTCATCCCAAAAATGTGGGGCTTATGGTTCTTGGCTTGCCCACCTACTTGCCTGCGACTCCCTATGGAATCATTCTTCTTCTTCAGCATTTCGGACTCAGTCCTGCGGGCAAAAATGCCCTTGTCATAGGCCGTAGCAACATCGTGGGAATGCCCATGAGCATACTCTTGAGCCGCAATACCGAAATGGGCAACGCTACGGTGACCATGGCCCACAGCCGCACCAGCAATCTTGAGGAATTATGCCGCTCCGCCGATATTCTTGTTGCCGCGGCAGGCAAACCCAATTTTGTAACAGCCGGCATGGTCAAGCCTGGCGCAGTCGTCATCGATGTGGGCATCACTAGGGTAGAGGGCAAGCTCGTTGGAGACGTAGACTTTGCCGGGGTTGAACCCGTCGCCTCGGCCATTACGCCGGTCCCCGGGGGGGTTGGTCTAATGACCCGAGTTGGCCTTCTAATGAATACGCTACGAGCTGCACGTGGTCTCTAAATCCAAGGCCTTGCCGCTCATGGAAGCTTTTCGCACCGTTCAGGGCGAGGGCGCGCACACAGGGCGCTCTTCGTTTTTTATGCGGATCGGTGGCTGCGACGTAGGATGCCATTGGTGCGACGTCAAAGAATCCTGGGATGCAAGCGTTCATCCCTTAACGGAACTCGAGGACCTGATTCAGATGCCCGGTCCCAACGACACTACCGTGGTGATCACCGGGGGGGAGCCCTTGATGTGGGACATGGGTCCGCTTACCGAAGGCCTCAAAGCGCGCGGACTCAAGGTTCATCTCGAAACGAGTGGGGCCTATCCCGTTACGGGCAGCTGGGATTGGGTTTGCCTTTCACCAAAAAAAAACAAAGCGCCCAAACCCGAGTGGTATGGTTTGGCCAATGAGCTCAAGGTAATTGTCTTTAACGACGACGATTTTAAGTGGGCAGAAATGCATTCTGCGCACTGCGGGCCTCAAATTGAACGCTTCCTTCAGCCGGAATGGTCACGCCGCGATCAAAATTTA
Organism: Bacteroidota bacterium; assembly: GCA_041192685.1. Lineage (GTDB taxonomy): Bacteria > Bacteroidota > Bacteroidia > Flavobacteriales > Schleiferiaceae > TMED14. Next base: position 3,918 of record JBEEMM010000058.1, read on the forward strand.
CCCAAAATCATTGCATACCTGGAGTCCAAGCCCCAATGGCGCCTAGGCCTTCAAGCGCACAAGTACATTGGGATGCCCTAGTGGGCAGAAATCTCTCGATCGACCCGATCGATGCCCTTGACGGCCTTTAATTGCTGCACCAGATCGGTCAGGTGGCTTCGGTCCGAGACATTTACGCTCACTGTGCCTTGAAAAACACCGTCGCTTCCGTCAATGTGAAGGGCCCGAATATCAATTTGCATGTCGCTTGAAATTACCTTGGTAACCTTTAGAATCAGACCCTTAGAGTCAATTCCAGAAAAACGAAGCAGGGCATCAAAGCCCGGGCGGCTCCCAAGATTCCAAATTGCCGCGATAACCCGTTCCGCAAACTGGCTTTGCAGCTTAAGCGCTTTAGGACAGTCGGTTCGGTGCACCTGAATTCCGTCTTTTTCGATGTAGCCAAAGATGCTGTCTCCCTGAATGGGCCGGCAGCAGGTGGCAAGTTCGCACTCTAGGACCACTTCGTCGGGGCCAAAGAGAACCCCTGTCGCCGAGCTTACTTCTTTTACCGCACCATCTTTGTTCTTAGGTCGGAATCGGCGAATAATGTACTGGTAAAAACCGCCGCGGTCTTCGCGCAAAAACTCCCTCAATCGAGTGCCGTCCAGTTCTCCCTTGCCAAACTTCAGGTAAAGTTCTTTAGGGGTGCGCAGTCCATAAAAATTGAGCATTCGCTGTATGGTCGACTGATTGGGCTCAATCTTGGCTCGCCGCAGCAATCGCTCCATCTTGTCTTTGCCTTCGGACTCGTTGCTGCGGAGTCGATCCCTAAAGTAGGACCGTAGTTTGGATTTTGCCTTGGGTGAATTGACCCAGTCGAGCCAAGACTCCTGTGGACTTTGGGTTTCGCTGCTAATGACTTGAACCTGATCGCCGCTTTGTAGAATGTAATTCAGGGAAACAAGCTGACCATTAACCTTGGCTCCCAAGGTATTCATTCCCAAGTCAGAATGGATTTCAAAGGCAAAGTCGAGGGGGCTTGAGTGCTTGGGTAAGGTCAGCATTTTGCCCTTTGGGGTAAAGACAAAAATTTCGTCGGTAAGCAGCTGAAGCTTGAAGTTGTCAACAAACTCAATAGCGTTATCAGAATGTCCTTCAATGACTTCTCTTATTCGGCTAATCCAGGAATCCAGGGCAGTACTGCCCGAGCCGTCTTCTTTATACCGCCAATGTGCGGCATAGCCCTGCTCCGCATTGTCGTCCATGCGCTTAGATCGGATTTGAATCTCAATCCAATGGCCTTCAGGGCCCATCACGGTAATGTGCAGCGATTCATAGCCGTTGGCTTTTGGGGTTGTAACCCAGTCGCGAAGCCGCCGCGGATTGGGTCGGTAGATCGAGGTAATAAGAGAATATGCCCGCCATATTTCGGCCATTTCTCGCTTTGTTCCCGCATCAAGAATGATCCGCACGGCATACTTGTCGTAAACTTCCTCAAAGGGCAGCTCTTGGTTGACCATTTTGCGGCGTATGCTGTAGATTCCCTTGGTGCGTCTTTTTAGGGAGAACTGAAAACCTTCTGCATGCAGCAAATCCTCAAGGCTCATGCTGAATTGCTCGAGGTAGCCCCCATCAAGCTCTTCGGCCTCGCTCATCTTTTGCTCTAAATCTTTATAGACTTCAGGCTCTAAATACTTCAGGCTCAGGTCTTCATACTCCTGCTTAAACGAATACAAGCCCATTCGGTGGGCCAGTGGCACAAAGATGTACATCGTCTCCGACGAAATTTTGAGCTGCTTCGAATGGCTCATGGAGTCCATAGTGCGCATGTTGTGCAGCCGGTCTGCCATCTTAATAAGCACTACCCGCACGTCGTCGCTGATACTTATCAGGAGCTTTCTAAAATTCTCGCTTTGCATGGAGGTATCCATGTCAAAAATCCCTTGAATTTTGGTCAGTCCCTCCACGATGTAGGCCACATTGGCTCCAAACAAATGATCTAAATCCTCTTTGGTGTACTCGGAATCTTCGATGACGTCGTGCATGAGTGCCGCAGCAATCGACAGGGGTTATTAGGTCAAGGTCGTCTTTGTCTGCACCTCGGTCGGTAACGGACTTGACTAAGGCCCTGTATTGAGCTCTTACTACCTTGTCGAAATCTACTTCTGCCATCGCTTTGCCGGTAAAAGGGCTGCGCGGCACTCGCCAAAGCCTATTCGGCCGCCGTTTTGGGTTCTTCCTCGCAGTACTACGGTATCGCCGTCTTCAAGAAAGGTTCTGCTGCTGCCGTCGTGAAGCAACAGGGGCTTGCTACCGTTCCAAGAAAGCTCCAGCATCGAGCCCAAGGAATCAGGGTCGTTGCCGCTAATGGTTCCCGATGCCATTAAATCTCCGCTCCTAATGATGCAACCGTTGATGCTGTGGTGGGCAATCTGCTGAGCAAAACTCCAATAAAGGTTGCTTGAATTCGATCGAGAAAGCACCGTCTCTTGCCCGTCGGGGGTAGCAAGAGCAACCTCAAGCTCGATGTTCCAGTGCGAGGAACTGCGATTCTGCTGCAGGTAGGGCAGTGGGAGGGGAGCTTCCTGGGCCTCGCCGGCGCATCGGCTGTTCTGAAGCGCCTCATAAGAAACAATCCAAGGACTCATGGTAGAAGCAAAGTTTTTGCCTAAAAAGGGACCCAAAGGAACGTACTCCCACTGCTGCAAATCGCGCGCAGACCAGTCGTTGAATAGAACAAAGCCAAAAATGTGTTCCTCGGCCTTTTCCACGGGTATCCAGGACGCATCCGTAGGTCCGCCGCGCAGAATGATTCCGACCTCGAGCTCAAAGTCCATTTTCACGGAAGGTCCAAATACTGGAGCTGGATCGTTGGGGCCCTTGCGCTGTCCGTTGGGGCGAACCACGTCGGTGCCGCTGACCGATATTGTTGAAGACCTGCCGTGGTAGCCCACCGGGAGGTGCAACCAATTGGGAAGCAATGCATTTTCGGGATCTCGGAACATCATTCCCACGTTGGTAGCGTGCTGCCGCGAGGCATAAAAATCACTGTAGTCCCCAATCGTTACGGGGAGCACCGCAGGAGCATCCTGCCAGTCGCATTCGCAGTGGCTGCGTCTGGAGTCATGCTCCCAGCTCGATCCCTCGCGGTAGGCCTCAATGAGTTCTGCCCGAACTGCGCTCCAGGCCTCGGGACCCCGATCTATAAAACGGTTAAATGTTTCGAGGTCGAGCTCAGGCCAAGACGCGAACTTTCCTGCAGCGCGAAGGGCTTTGAGGCTCAGCACACGATCTCCAATCCGCGTCGCAAGATGAACGCTGCCGTCGCTCCAGCGGACCGCAGCCCATGGAAGATTAGAAAAGCTGAAATCTGAATGCGCTAAATCCGGAATAAAGCTGACCATGGCCGTATTTTTACGCCAAGTTACACGCTATGCACCGCGATTCCGCCCTATTCGACCTTATTACTGCTGAGAATCAACGCCAAATTGAAGGCATTGAACTAATTGCATCCGAAAATTTCACTTCTCCTGCCGTCATGGAGGCGGTCGGCTCGGTACTTACCAACAAGTACGCCGAGGGCTACCCCGGCAAACGCTACTACGGCGGCTGCCAAATCGTTGACCTCGTTGAAGACCTTGCGCGCAACCGCGCCGCGGAACTCTTTGACGCGGAATACGTCAACGTGCAGCCTCACAGCGGCTCTCAGGCCAACGCTGCCGTATACCTCGCCTGCCTCAAGCCGGGCGACACCATCCTCGGCTTTGATCTTAGCCATGGAGGGCACCTCACGCACGGATCCCCGGTCAACTTTAGCGGCAAGACCTACCGAGCCACCTTTTATGGCCTAGAGCGCGAGACCGGCACGCTGCATTATCCTTCCATTCGCGAAATCGCTCGGCGCGAGAAGCCAAAAATGATAATCTGTGGCGCCAGCGCATACAGCCGTGATTTGGACTACGCCGAATTTCGCAGCATTGCAGACGAGGTTGGCGCATTGCTTCTTGCCGACATAAGCCATCCTTCGGGTTTGGTTGCGCGCGGACTGCTCAACGACCCCATGCCGCACTGCCACTTTGTGACCACCACCACGCACAAGACGCTCCGTGGTCCGCGCGGAGGAATGATCATGATGGGTAAGGATTTTGAAAACCCCTGGGGCGAAACCAACCCCAAAGGAGAACTTCGCATGATGTCTCATTTGCTTGACATGGCTGTTTTTCCGGGCATTCAGGGTGGACCCCTGGAGCATGTCATTGCCGGTAAGGCAGTAGCTTATGGAGAGGCTTTAAGCGAGGAATACTTTAAATACATCTGCCAGGTGCGCAGCAATGCGAAGGTCATGGCCCAGGCCATGGTTGATCGAGGCTATCATATTGTGAGTGGCGGAACCGACAACCACCTAATGCTTGTGGACCTGCGCAGCAAGAACGTGTCGGGTAAGCTGGCCGAGAACGCCTTAGTGGCCGCTCACATAACCGCCAACAAGAACATGGTTCCCTTTGACGACAAGTCTCCCTTTGTCACAAGCGGAATTCGCTTTGGAACTCCTGCTTTGACCACCCGTGGACTTGTGGAATCCGACATGGAGGCGGTTGTTGATCTCATTGACGACGTGCTGCGTCAGCCCGAGGATCTCGCGGTTCAGCGGCGCGTAGGGGATAAGGTTAAGTCCATGATGGCAGGCCGACCTCTATTTGTTTGGTCTTAGGCAAGGTCTTTGTTCTTGTACTCATTATGCGCATAATCCTTCTTTCAGCAGTCGTACTTTCCCTGTCCTGCCAGGCCCAGATTAAAATTCCAACCGGAATATCCAAGGCTGCGGGAAAGTTTTTGCCCAAGTCAGCAGAGGCTCTTACCGAGACCGACGCTTCGGACGGACTTAAAGAAGCATTGATTCAAGGAGTGAAGACCGGTTCTGACCTACTGGGCGCTGGCGGCGGCTTTGCTAAATCGGAACTATACCGCCTGGCGCTGCCTCCGGAAGTCGCCGATATTGAGGCGAAGATTAACGCAAATCCGCTTTTGAGAGCGGCCTTAATGCCCAAAATTCAAGAGCTTAAAGAGAAACTCAATGAGGGTGCAGAGCGCGCAGCCTCGAAGTCCTTCCCGATCTTCAAGCAAGCTGTGGTTGGCATGTCGCTTCGCGACGCCTTTGGAATTCTTCGCGGTGGAGAGGGTTCCGCAACACGCTACCTGCGCAATGAAACGGAGCGACCCCTTCAAGAAGCCTTTCGACCGGCGGTACAGTCCGCGCTGGATGAGGTTGAAATTGCTCGATACTGGGAACCTCTGGCCAATGCCATCAACCAAAATAAACGCATCTTAGGCCGTACCGAGGACATTCAGACTGATTTGGTGGCCTATGTGAACCAAAAGGCGACCGAAGCCCTCTTTAGCGAAATTGCCAAGGAAGAGGATCGCATTCGCCGCGACCCGGTTCGAAGAACCTCCGAATTGCTTCGCAAGGTGTTTGGAAGCCTCTAAGGCTTTGGCAGATTGTGCCAAACAACACAGTTTAGCGTGCAAAAACTGCTACTGCCGGATCAATCCAATTCTCTAGCTTTGTAGAAATCAATAAATTGTGATGATGCAAAATCCTATTCTCTCCCTACTTCTATGCACTGCGATCGCCTTGAGCGGAACCGCCCACGCCCAATCAGAATCAAAAAAAACACTCGCGGTACTGGACTTCGACGTCCGAAACTACCCCGTAGACGCCCAGCAACTCATCGATAAAGCGACGATTGAATTGATTCGAATCAATAAGTTCGAAATCGTCGACAAGTACGACATCGAGTACATCTCAAAGCGCGACCAGGTTGACCTCAAGGGCTGCTACTCCAAGATTTGCCTTGAAGAAATCGGCAAGCGCCTAAAGTGCGACTTTCTGCTTACGGGTTCGTACGACGTTCTCGGTGACCGTGTAGCCGTCACGGTTCGTTTGTACGACGTCGCCAAAGGCAGTTTTGCCGAATCTGCGAGCCGTGTGTACTTAAATATTCCGCAGCAAAACCTCACGATGATGGAGGTGGCGATTAAGGACCTGCTTGCCGTGGCAAACGACGAGAACCTTATTAAGAAGTTGACCATCAGCGAAGAGTACGAAAGTGCGCTGAACAACCCAGAGACGGCGGTCATCAACAACAACGGTCCGCGCTTGGGCATCACCGCAGTTGCTGGTTCGAGCACCAAAATCCTCATGGCTGACCCGAGAACGGGAGGTTTCGGATACAGCCTGCCGGCGCTCACCTCGTTCGGCTACCAGTTTGAGCAGGTGTTTGTCAACAGCGGGGACTTTCAGGCATTGTTTGAGTTCATTCCGCTAATCGCAGGATTGGAGTACGGTCGTGTCATCCCTAGCTTCAACGTACTCATGGGTATGCGCAACAGCCGCACCGGTTGGGAATTTGCGGTGGGCCCCAACTTTACCACGACCGTGACTGCTCAAGGCTACATGCAAGGTGAAAACTTCATTTTGAGTAACGACCTTTCAAGAGAGTTGATTACCCGCCTGGATTCGCGCGGAGACCTCACCGTATCTACTGGCTTGGTACTCGGATTCGGAAAGACGGTTAAGTCGGGCAAAATGAACTTCCCAGTGAATTTGTTTGTCGTGACGCCTGGTCGCGGAGACTCTTGGCGCATTGGAACCTCGGTCGGATTCAACATCGTGCGCAAGAAGATACCAAATTTCACGCCGATGACCACCCAGACCAAGTCGTTGTCACCTGCTGCTTCGGGTGCCTCAGTCCAGCGAATCATCATCCAATGAATCTAGTTCTGAGTTAAGGTTGCGCCGGGCCGAAGGGTCCGGCGCTTTCTTTTGCTGGCATACCGAAGTACTTTCGCAGGGCCATGGAATCTGGAACACGCCTCAACAAGTACATCAGCAGCCACGGCATCTGCAGCCGGCGCGAGGCGGATCGCGCCATTGAGGCGGGGGCCGTGCGGATCAACGGTCGGGTTGCCGTTCTTGGAGATACGGTTCGGGACGACGATGAAGTGGAGGTTTACGGGCAAAAGGTGGTGGCGAGTTCCAAGCCACGCGCCGTGTACCTGTTGCTCAATAAGCCCGAGGGGGTGACCTCGACGACCGACCAGAGCATTCGCGGCAACGTGGTGGACTATGTGCGCTATCCCGAGCGGATTTTTACGGTGGGCCGCCTCGACAAGGACTCGCGGGGTTTGTTGCTGCTGACGAACGATGGGGATTCCGTCAATAAAATCCTTAGGGCGGGCAACGCGCACGCCAAAGAATACTGGGTTCAGGTGCGCCGTCCGATTACCGATGCGGAGCTTGATGTGATGGCCCGCGGTGTTCCGATGCTTGGAACCCGAACGCTTCCGTGTACGATTGAGCGGATTAGTCCGCGTGCGTACAAAATCATCTTAATCCAGGGCTTGAACCGCCAAATTCGCCGAATGGCCGAGTACGTTGGGCACGAAGTGGCGATTTTGGAGCGCAAGCGCATCATGCACCTCACCGACAAAGGATTGCCGACGGGTGCGTGGCGTGAATTGACGAATGCAGAAGTGGCGCAGCTGCTGGATGCAGTCAAAGACAGCGACGGAGACCCTACGGCCCGCGTTGAGGGGCCTCGACCCAATGATTTTCACCAGCCGGGTCCGGGGTTCCGAGATGATCTGCCCAATCGCCGCCGATGAGGTTGGCGGTATTTGTGCTGGGCGCGGTGCTGCTGTGGTTCGTGGCTCCGTACTGGCTTCAAGATGGGATGTTCATGGACGGACGGACAGATTTATGCGGCCGTAGCACAAAATTTAGCGGACGGCTTAGGGACCTTTTGGGCGCCGGTGTACCAGCCTTCGTCTCCGGTTCCGTATTCAGAGCAGCTGCCGCTATTTGCGGGAATGGAGTCGCTGCTGTTCCGAGTTTTGGGCGGAAGCGTTTGGACAGAACGCGTTTTTATGGCCCTCGCGTGGATTGCGACCGCCGCGGGAATTGAGTCCTTGCAGCGTCGTTGGTGGCCTGAACGGGGGAGCGATTCAGCGTTGTGGGTTGTTGCGCTGTGGAGTTCGGCTCCGCTGGTGGGCTGGGGTATGGGCAACCATGTTCAAGAGATGTGGATGGCTCCCTTTACCCTTTGGGCGGTGGTCGCTATGTCGCATACACGTTGGCTTTGGGTCGGTGGAGTGCTTACGGTGGCGGCAGCATTGTTTAAGGGGCCGCAGGGCTTGTTTCCCTTGGTTTGGCTGCCCTTGTTAGGCGGATTGGGTTTGGTTCCGCGAACGGAAGTGGTTCGCAGGTTTGGAATCGTGCTTGCGACGGTACTCGCATTGGCAGTGGGCCTTTGGTTTTGGGACGATGCGCGCGAGGCGATTCTGCGGAACGCGGGGAACCGATTGGTTCGGACGTTTACCCAAGATCGTGCGATAACGACTGCGGACCGGATGTGGCTTTTAGGGCCGATGCTTGGCCAGTGGGTGGTACTTCTCGGCTCGGCACTGGTGGTAGCATGGGTTCGGTTCGGATTATTTCGAGCTACGCTGGATCGCAGGGCATTTGCTATGCTTGCTTTGGGCTTATGCGCTTCGCTTCCGCTCATGGTGACGCAGGAGCAGCGGGATTTCTACTTGATTACTTCGCTGGGGTTCGTCGCTTTAGGACTAGGTAATGCGCTGGGCGGAACCAAGGTGGTGCGGCGGCCGAGGTTTGCTGTGGCTGTTGGAGTGATAGCCATGGTGGGATTGAGTTCGATGCCCTGGCGGCGTGTGGAGCGTGATTCGGAGCTTCGGGCTTCGCTAGCGATGTTTAAGGAGGAGTTTGCGCCGAGGTCGGCGTTCAATGCAGCTCCGGAATTGAGGTTGAATCACGAGTTGGCTGCGTATGCGATGCGGCACTACCGTTGGGAGGTGGATTTGGCGAACGAGCGCGAGCACGCGAATCGGATTGAATTGGATTCGGCGACCGAGGAAGCGGTGGTTCTCAGGCCAAAGAGTGAGTAGGTCCACTCGATTTGTGGTTTACTTTCGTGCTAACGCCCAACAATCAGGAGTATGACCGAAGACAAGCCAGATGCTGCCTTTCACGAGAAAAAGGATAAAAACAAGAAAACGCACAACTTCGGTGGCGGTCAAAAGCTTAGGATGAAAATGGCCATAAAGCACAAGAAACCGCTCACTAGTGCTTCGAAGAAAAAGAAGTAAGTGGGTTAGGTTGGCTGCTGGCCCATGTTTCATTATCGCTATCCCAAAACGTACTTCCTTGAATCATAAGCTGCGCTAATTGCCTGCAGCTATACTTATATTCTGGCTTTATAACTGAAAAAATGGGTATTTAATTCAAAGTTGAACCACAGAAGTGCAATTTATGGTTTGTTAATTTAATATTAAATATGTTTATATAACTTTAAGTCTGTTCATAAAAATGACTTAAAAAGTTAAAAAGTTCGCTTTTGGTTGTACAATTTGTATTAATTAATAAATTTTAAATATTTTTTACTAAAAATTTCGCGAAAAACCAAAAATTTTTAACTTTCTATCACTTAGACAACTTAAACAAAAATGAAAACAATTTTACTCACAACTCTTCTTACTAGTTCAGTTTTCACTTGTTTGTCGCAAACGATAACAGCACCTACTATTCCTGCTAATGGAGTAACATTTACCGTTTCAAAAGTTAGCACGGTAGCCGTAAGCAATGTTCCAATTAATGGTGGCTGGAATTTTTCAAGTGTGGCGACTACTCCCGATAATGATTTCTCTCTTTTACCGAAATCCTCAT
>JBEEMM010000059.1:0-7869 GCA_041192685.1 Bacteroidota bacterium
GCGACGCCAAGTTTGTACGCATCACGGCTGCCGGGGTGGCCGAGAGCCATCCACACGACGTGACCATTACGGGAGAATCGCCCAACTACAGCCGTTAAACACTAGGGCGAAGTGCTGCTCCGGCGCTCCTCAAACTCTTGGTGGCACTGAATTAGGCTGACCAAGAGTTCGAAGTCGGTGGCCGACCTAATGGAACTTTGATTGTAGCGGCAAAAGAGCAGAACTTCTTCGATGCGGGCTTCCGTAAGACCGGTTAGCTCAAAAAGTGCATTCCGATTTCGGCTTTCTGAGAGCTGGTTGCGGTATTGATCGGATGACAAGAGTAGGGTGAGCTCGCGCATTTGGCGCGGACGGTTGCCGAATTGGTCGTACAAAAAGTCAACAGGATTTGCAAGGGTAGGCGTCTTAGCTTGCGGAATTTTGATGGCGCTTCCGCTGGGTCGGTCGGGTTCTTTAATGTCGATGTCTCTAGGCAAATTGCTGGTGAGCTTGTATGCGGTAACGGGCACTTCTTCGAGCAGGTAGTTGCGCGGCGGCAGGGTAACCCTTACGGAGTCTGCATTGCGAGCCGCTTGGTAGCGGTAGCCATAGCCCGGCCGGCTGAATACTAAGGTATCGTTGGCTCGAGCTTCGATGCGAAAGCGACCCGAGCGGTCGGTCATAATGCGTTCCTCAGACCGGGAGTTTACGATGACGACGTCTGGAATTCGTTCCGTAGTTTTTTCTTCAGAAACGTAGCCTTCAAAAACCACTGGCTGCTGCGCCAAAGTGGCATGCATCGTCAGCAGGGACAGCAGGATAAGGAGAAAATTCCGCACAGGCCCTAAACGTACAACATTCGTGCCTTGCTTGGCAGGGAAATTCCCGATATTTGCCTACTATTAGTACTAAATCATGGCAGACGATAAAAAGGTAATTTTCTCAATGTCGGGGGTGAGTAAAATCCTCCCGAACAACAATAAGGCAATTCTAAAAGACATTTACCTCGGATTTTACTACGGGGCTAAAATTGGTATTATCGGCCTCAATGGTTCGGGTAAGTCAACGCTCTTAAAGATTATTGCAGGTCTAGAAAAAAGCTATCAGGGAGACGTGGTGTATTCGCCCGGCTATTCCATCGGCTTTTTGGAGCAGGAGCCCCAACTCGACGAGACCAAGACCGTGATCGATCTGGTAAAAGAAGGCATGGCCGAGACCGTTGCGGTGCTTGAAGAGTACAATTCAATTAACGACCAGTTTGGCCTACCTGAGGTTTATGAAAATCCGGAGGTTATGGACAAGCTTATGGCCCGGCAGTCTTTGCTTCAAGACAAGATTGACGCGAGCAATGCCTGGGAGCTGGATCAAGTTCTGGCTCGAGCCATGGATGCGCTCCAAGTGCCCGACGGTGACACCCCAATTTCGGTGCTTTCGGGTGGAGAGCGACGCCGAGTAGCCCTTTGCCGCTTGCTTCTTCAGAATCCCGATATTCTCCTGCTTGACGAGCCGACCAACCACCTTGACGCGGAGTCTATTCTCTGGCTAGAGCATCACTTGCAGCAGTACCAGGGTACTGTTATTGCCGTAACGCACGACCGCTACTTTCTTGATAATGTGGCCGAATGGATTCTCGAGCTCGATCGGGGCGAGGGAATTCCGTGGAAGGGAAACTACTCGAGCTGGCTCGACCAAAAAACCAAGCGGATGGTTCAGGAGGAGAAGCAGGTTAGCAAGCGCCGCAAGTCCTTGGAGCGTGAATTGGAGTGGGTACGCATGAATCCCAAAGGGCGTCAAGCCAAGAGTAAGGCACGTCTAAACAACTACGACAAGCTGATGAGCGAGGAGCAGAAGGACAAGGAGCAGCGCCTTGAGATCTACATCCCTAATGGTCCGCGGCTCGGTACTCATGTTATTGACGCAATGCATGTTAAAAAGGCTTTTGGAGACAAGCTACTCTACGAAGACTTGAATTTTAATTTGCCTCCTGCCGGAATTGTAGGCATTGTTGGCCCGAACGGCGCGGGTAAGACGACCATTTTCAAGATGGTCATGGACCAGCTGAAGCCCGACGGCGGGGAGTTTAAGCTGGGAGAAACGGTTAAAATTAGCTACGTCGACCAGACGCACTCCAAACTGCATGCAGAGAAGTCTATTTTTGAGATTGTGGCCGACGGCCAAGAGCAGTTTGAACTGGGTGGACAACTGGTTAATTCAAGGTCCTACTTGTCGCGATTCAATTTTAGTGGAGCCGACCAATCCAAGAAAGTCGGTATTCTTTCGGGAGGAGAGCGCAACCGCCTTCACCTTGCGATGGCATTAAAAGAGGGCGGCAATGTGCTTCTTTTGGACGAACCTACCAACGACTTAGACATCAACACACTAAGAGCGCTCGAGGAAGGTCTTGATAATTTCGCGGGTTGTGCCGTAATCATTTCGCACGACCGTTGGTTTCTAGACCGTGTCTGTACCCATATTCTAGCCTTTGAGGGCGATTCGGAAGCCTACTACTTTGAGGGTTCCTTTAGCGACTACGAGGAGAACAAGAAAAAGCGATTGGGCGGAGGTCTGGAACCTAAGAAGTTCAAGTACAAAAAACTTGTGAAGTGAGCCAAGTCCGTCCTGCAAAAGGAACCCGTGATTTTGCGGCTGCAGACGTGATGCGGCGGCGCCATGTGCTGTCGGTGCTGCAGGCTGTTTTTGAGCGTTATGGCTACGCTCCCCTAGAAACTCCCTCGTTTGAAAACCTGGAAACCCTCATGGGCAAGTACGGAGACGAGGGAGATCGATTGATTTTTAAGATTTTGCGCTCGGGAGATTTTATGAAGTCGGTCGCCGACCCCAGCTATCCCAAGGCTTCGGAATTGGCAGACAAGGCTTTGCGCTATGACCTTACGGTTCCCTTTGCGCGCTTTGTTGCCCAGAATGCCGGGCAACTGGCCATGCCCTTTCGCCGCTACCAGATACAGCCGGTCTGGCGCGCCGACAATCCGCAAAAAGGCAGGTTTCGTGAGTTTTACCAGTGCGACGCCGACGTGGTTGGTAGTTCGAGCCTATGGCATGAGGTAGAACTGGTGGCAATCTACCACCGGGTTTTTGAAGAGCTGGGCCTTGACGTGGTAGTGCGCCTGAACCATAGGGGCTTGCTTGCAGGAATTGCGGAAGTTGCCGGACTGGGCGATCGGCTTACCGACTTTACGGTGGCCCTAGATAAGCTCGATAAAATCGGGGCGGACGGAGTCCGTCTGGAATGGCGCGAACGCGGTTTCACGGAGCAGCAGACTGCAGCTTTGGAGCCCGCTCTAGAGCCAATGACCGATATGGCGGCAACCTTGAGCCGTATGGAGGGTTGGTTGTCGTCTTCAGAACAAGGTATGGCCGCCCTGGCGGACCTTCGCTGGCTCACCGAGCGCGTGGCATCCTTTGGGCCATTGGCTTTGGACGTGACCCTTGCCCGAGGCCTCAACTACTACACGGGTTGCATTTTTGAGGTACAAGCCAGGGATGTGGCCATGGGCAGTGTGGGCGGTGGCGGACGCTACGACAATTTAACGGGCATTTTTGGTGCTCCGGGCTTGAGCGGTGTAGGGATCAGTTTTGGTCTTGACCGGATTTTGCTTTGCTTGGAGGAATTGGGACTCCTCCCAGAACTCACCGTTGGCCCACAGGTCCTGGTGTTTCAATTGGGCGACCAGGAGGCTGACTATGCCTTCAGGGTGGCCGAAGCCCTTCGCGCCGAAGGAATCCGCACCGTGCTCTACCCAGAATCCGCAAAGATTAAAAAGCAGTTTGACTACGCCGAAAGAATTGGTGCTCAGTTCGTGGTCATGGCGGGCGCTCAGGAAGAGAGAGCACAGTCCATACAGGTAAAAAACCTAGGGACTGGAATTCAGTCGGAACTGGCCCTCGACGGTTTGGGGTCCTTTGATTGGGCCTAGATCTTGTAGCGCATACCCAGCCTGACTATGGAAAAATCGGCTTCGAGGAAATCCAAGCCCCGGTAGTCCCGCTGCAGCGCAACCGCCGCGGACCATTTTAAATGCTTGCCCTGCTTGATGCTAAGCCCTGCAGTAAGGCGAGTGCGCCGCAGGCTTGAAAAGGGGCTGAATTGCTCGTGCCACCACTCGTAACTAACCTCAGGAGTCCATATTCCAAGGTTGCGCTGGGCATAAAGTCCATAGCGAACGGAGGCGTTTCGGTTAAAGTGGTAGCGGATTCCTGCGTTCACGTCCGCTATTTTAAGGCCTGAAATTTTAGGCTTAAACGTTTTCTCGAGGGCAAGAGTATGCCTTGGTTTTGTGCTTTGAGTCAAGGGGGCCCTAAATTCATAGAAGTAGCTCCACCTCTTTTTGGCGTCTCGATTGATGCGCAGGTCTGCGAACTGATTGAATTCCGTGCCCCGCCATCTGTGCTCTATGGATGCGGCGGCATCCCATTTCTTGCTCAAGGCTGCCTTGACCGTCGCAGAAGCCCATACCTGGGTCTGAGCCGTGGCTGTTGGTGCAAACCCCACAAAAAACAGCAGTAGGGCCAAAGGTTGGAGCTGCTTAGAGTCCAAGGAGTGCGGTTGCCAGGAGAATGCTAAAAATAATGTAGAGCAAGGGCCGAATCATTTTGTGCACAATGTCTTTGGCGTAGCGTTCGCCGCGAAAGGTGAGAATGGCACGGCTCTCGTCCAGCGGGTGCGGAGCAACTATTTTACGTCGGAGCATCTCCTGCAGGAGCAGGGTTTCTCCAATAGGAATGCCTCCTTTGGAGTTTTCGTAGCGGTAGAAAAGTCCGCGAAAGTAGAGTGCGATAATTCGCAGGTCATGTTGCATGCCGCAATTTACAATTTCAGCTCTCTTGAATCCAAGCCTTTCGAAAAGCTCGGTTGGCATCGTAGTCTTGAGCTTGCTTGACCGTGTTGAATCGCCGAACGGGGCGGGGGTCGTTGCCTACGCCAGCCAAGTAGGCCCAATTAGCCCAATTGCTAGCCGGATCGTAGTCAAGCAGTTGCGACTCAAAGTATGCAGCTCCATAGCGCCAATCGATGCCGAGGTCGTGGATCAGGTAGGACGCTAAATTTTGCCGAGCGCGGTTGCTGCTGTAGCCCGTTTCTACGAGTTCTCGCATGCCTGCGTCTACAAAATCGTCGCCGGTACGTCCCTCGACCCACCGTTGGAAAGCTCGGGCGTTGAATCCGGCTCGGGGTGCCTGCTCACGGAATCCCTTTTTGCTAAAAAGTCGGCTGCCAGCGCGGTAGGCGACCCACTGAAAGTACTCCCGCCAAAGGAGTTCCACGCGGATCCACTCTACCTCGGGGCTGCCTCCGAGCGACTCTTCAAGATTCAGGCATGCTTGCCAAATGCGCTGCGGACTCAGTGCTCCCGATGCCAGCCACGGAGAGAATTTGGTGGAATATTCGGTCCCGAGAAGACCATTGCGGCGGGTCTTGTATTCCGCGGCGCCTTCTGGGTTGTTCAGGTAGGCTCCTAGGCGGGCCAATGCGGAGGCTTCGCCCGGTTCAAAGGGGAAGGATTGGCTGATTGAGGTGGGCGATTCCACGTTGGGCTCTACTCGCAAGGGAGGCAATTCAAAGCGGAGGTTTTCGCGCTCAATCTTGTGCCTAAAGGGGGTAAAAACCTCTGGCAACTTGTTTAATCCCCCTGGAATGCTCTCTGGTTCGAGAATACTGTGCGTCCAAAATCCTTGAATCCGCTTTACCAAGGGCTTTAGTTGGGCTTCGTCTTGGCGCTCCTCATGAGCCACCGCAAAGCTGTAGGTGAGGGTGCTCGGTTGGTGCGTTCGAAGCCAATCAAGGGCGGAACCTTTGGTTTCTTCTAGGTTGATTCCGTGTTTTTGAAGCTCTGTGCGCATCATTTGGAGGTCTTTTTGCGTCCAGTCGATGCGGCGCGCGCTCATGCGCGGAATTCCGCCAATTCCAGCATCAAGATGGAGGCGGTTCCAGGCAAAGAAAACCTTAACCTCTTCGCCCGTTTTAGCTGCTTCTTCAAGGGTAAATTCCCAGCAAGAGTTGTCGCTAAGGCGTCGGTCATGACGGAGCCACCAAGCAATCATAACTCGTTTATTCTATTGAGGTTATATTCCGCTTGCTCTAGTAACGATTCACGATGGTTTGGGTTCATTTTGTCCCAGGTTCGGTAGACCATTCCAATGCGGGGATTCCGCTCGAGCAGGTGCCGGTTGCGCTCGTGAAAATGCCAGTAAAGGGAGTTGAAGGGGCATGCGTTTTCGCCAACTTTTTCAGTAACGGAATAGCTGCATTTCGCGCAGTGGTTGCCCTGCTTGTTGAGGTAGGATCCGCTGCTTACATAGGGTTTGGTTCCCACAATGCCGCCGTCGGCAAACTGGCTCATGCCACGGGTATTGGGTAGCTCGACCCATTCCACCGCGTCGATGTAAATGCCGAGGTACCACGCATCGAGTTTGCTGGGATCCAATCCTGCCAGAAGAGCGAAGTTGCCGATGACCATGAGGCGCTGAATGTGGTGGGCATAGGCAGTGCGTAGGCTTTGGTCTACTGCCACGCTCAGGCAGCGCATTTTGGTTTTGCCGGTGAACATCCAGTCGGGTAGGGCTCGATCGTGGTTAAAGAAGTTCAGGTTTTGGTATTCCGGCATTTTTGCCCAGTAAATACCGCGGATGTACTCTCGCCAACCCAAAATTTGGCGAATGAAGCCTTCGGCGGCGGCAAGGGGAACGCGCTGTGGGTCTAGGCGATAGGCCTGCTCTGCTCGCTGAACTACCTCAAGCGGATTAAGCATTTTAGTATTGAGCGCAAAGGACAGCCTGCTGTGAAAGAGAAAGTCCTGGTCTTCAGCTAGGGAGTCCTGAAAACGACCAAAAAGCGGCAGAAGGTGGTCTATAAAGTGGTCAAGGATGCCGAGTGCTTCAACTCGGTTGGCGGGCCAAGGGAAGTCTTCTGCGCTGGCGTCTCCCCAACTTGGAATTCCATGCCGATCGAGGCGTTCATTCAGCTCGCATAGGTTGTGCTGCGCCCGCCACTCGGCCGGAACGCTTTGCTTGGGGTCCCACTTGGACCGGTTGTCGGAATCAAAGTTCCATGCTCCGCCCTCTGCCTGGCCTGCCGCGTTGAGGAGAACATTCCACTTTTGACGCATTACTCGGTAAAACGATTCCATGAGGAAGGTCTTTTTGCCCGCAAATTGATTGGCTACCGTGCTTCGGTCGGTGAGAAAGTGCTCGCTCGGCACGCAGGTCCCTAGGTCTTTGAGGGACTCGCTCAGTCGCCATTCGTCGGGCTCCTGATACTCAATGTGT
Organism: Bacteroidota bacterium; assembly: GCA_041192685.1. Taxonomy (GTDB): domain Bacteria; phylum Bacteroidota; class Bacteroidia; order Flavobacteriales; family Schleiferiaceae; genus TMED14. The sequence continues at coordinate 7,261 of JBEEMM010000059.1, forward strand.
ACCGTTTGACCTGTTTGTTCTATTTCGGCTCGGAGGGCTTCCAGGTTTGCCCGAAGGCTTCCTTGCTGCTGGGGGTCGTCGAGGGTCCAGTAGGCCACTTGATGGCCGTCGGCCTTGAGGTCATGGGCAAGCCGCTGTATGCCGTGCAAGAAGGCGAGCATTTTTTGGCGGTGGTGCGGGGCGTAGCGGAGTTCTTCTTCGGATTCAAACAGGGCGTAGACGACGTCTTCGCGCGGGCTGTCAAACCAGGAGTGCTTGGGATTGAGCTGGTCTCCCAGTATGAGCCTAATTATCAAGGATTTTGTGTTTTTTTAGAGTCCCCGCGGCAGCGGTCCGAGCAAAATTTAACTTGATCCCAGTCGCGTTCCCATTTTTTGCGCCAGGCAAAGGGTCGGCCGCATTGGATGCAGTCCTTTTGGGGCAGGTTATTCTTGGCTACGCCGCGCACGGTTTATGGCTTGAGTAATGGAGCGCTTACCTCTGTATTCACCTCTGCATAGGGAAGCTGAACCACGGTCCTGCTGTGCAAGTAGGTGTCAAGACCTTGGGCGGTAAAATGGTCATGGGGCATTGGCACAAATCCACTCTCTTCGACAGTCATTGATGGGG
>JBEEMM010000060.1:0-7783 GCA_041192685.1 Bacteroidota bacterium
CTGAGCTGCCTGATGGGGATGGGGCTTCGGCGCTGGTCCGCCGAATTCGGGCCGAACTGGTACAGGGGCAGCCGAAGGCCTCGCACGAAGTCGACCAAAAAGCGGTCCGATTGGAACACCTTAGTACGAAATTCCTATGAGGATCGCGGTTGACACCGATGTGCTGCTCGATCTGCTCGTGCTTCGGGCTGCGCATGTGGAATCGGCACTGAGTGCAGTGCAAGCGGCCCAGGGTCAAGGGGTGCAGCTCGTGACGACGGCCTGCGTCCTGCAAAATGCGTACTTCGTCGGCCAGCGCCACTACGCAGAATACTGGAGCCTCGAGCGCTGGCTCGATCTACTGGATTCGGTGGAGCTAATTACGGTTCCGAAGGCCGCACTAGAGCGGGCCGTGGACTATGTTGACTACGAGGATGCGGTGCTCGCCCTGTCGATGCAGCACGCGGCGGTGCGCATGCTGTGGACGCGGAACGCTAAGGACTTCAAAGAGTTCGCGAGCATTGCAGCCCTGTCGCCGGAGGCCTACGTCGCTGGGCTGACTACCTAGAAACCAACAACTCCTCAATCAGGCTCCGGTCGTTCATCAGGCGGGGAACCTTGTTTTGCCCGCCGAGTTTGCCCTTGGATTTAAGCCCGTTGTGAAAGGTTCCGGGGGCCGCAAGGTAAACGCGCGGAGGCTGGAGAACCATGCTTTTGTAGCGCTTGGCTTCGTAGTCGGAGTTGCTGGCCTTGAGGGCCGTGTCTAGGGCCTGGCCAAAGGCCTCTATGGAATAGGGCGGAGTGCGAAACTCGATGAGCCAGTCGTGCCCGCCTCCGGCTTCGCCTGCGGCGGCCCACCAGGGTGCCGCGGTGTATTCGTCGACCTGGGCTCCGGTTTTGCGGCAGGCTTCGGCCACGGCCCGCTCGGCATTGTCAATCATGAGTTCTTCGCCAAATGCATTGATAAACAGACGGGTGCGCCCTGTGATAAGGATGCGGTAGGGCGCCACCGAGCTGAACTGAACCGTGTCGCCGACGATGGTCCGCCAAAGTCCGCCGTTGGTGCTTAGAATGAGGGCATAGTTCACGCCGATTTTCACTTCAGAAAGGGGAATGGCTCGGGAATCGGATCCATTAAAGTCTGCCATGGGGACGAATTCATAGAAGATTCCGTGCTCGAGCATGAGCAGCATGCCCGGCTCGTCGAGGCGGTCCTGCACCGCAAAAAATCCTTCGGAGGCATTGTAGGTCTCCAGTTTGCGGGTTCCGCTGGGCAGAATCGCCTCAAAAGCGGATTCGTAGGGGGTGAAGGCCACGCCGCCGTGCACAAAGAGCTCAAGGTTGGGCCACACGGCTTCGAGGGAGGTTTCGCCCCTGATTTCGAGAACGCGGCGCAGCAAAACCAGCATCCAACTCGGAACGCCAAAGAGCGAAGTCACGTTTTGACGGGCAACTTGCTGGGCAATTTTTTCAATTTTGGCCTCCCACTCGTCCATCAAAGCCAGGTCGTGCGAGGGGGTCGAGCGCCAGCTCGCCCAAAGCGGGAGGTTGTCAATCATGATCGCACTGAGGTCTCCGTAGTAGGAATGCTCGTTGAGCTCGTTGATTTTTGAGGAACCGCCCAGCCGCAGGCTGAGTCCGTCATAAAGCTGCGAATCAGGCACTTGCTCTGAATAAAAGGCGAGCAGGTCGCGCCCCGCCTTAAAGTGGTTTTCTTCGAGGGACTCTCTGGAAACCGGAATGAACTTGGACTTGGCCGCGGTGGTTCCGGAACTCTTGGCAAACCATCGCGTGACGCCCGGCCAAAGGACGTTAGCTTCGCCCCGGATGCTCCGCTCGATCCAGGGATAAAGCTTGTCGTAGTTGGTTATGGGAACCTGCGCCGCAAATTCTTCGTAGTCGCTTTCGGCAGTCAGGCCATGATCTCGGCCAAAGTCGGTGAGGGCAACCTGGGTCATGAGCTCCCTAAACACCAATTGCTGGGCCGCAATGGGCCTGTCTCGCATCTCTTGAAGGCGAGGAATCCGGCTGCTGAGGCGCCAGTTTACGAGGTCGGTTATCGGAGAGAAGGCCATGCGTTGGGGTACCTTTGGTTCACAAAAGGTAGTACAGATGAACTTCACTTGGTCCGCCGCCCCCCTGCGTAAAATGATTTTGTCGGTTGCCGAGCCGTCCGTTCGTGCTTTTGTGCCGATTGGGCGCCATTTGGTGGATGTTAATACGCTGATTGGCAAAAAGTTGCGACTTCATTGGCCGGGAATGGCCGAATGCCAGTCCTGCCGCGGAATTTTCTCATCGCTCCAGGCTCAGGGCCTATGCCGCAAGTGCTTTTTTGAAAGTCCGATGGCCGGCCCAAGCTTGGTTCGGCCGGAGCTATCAACGGCCCATTTGGGCATTGCGGACCGGGATTTGGAGTTTGAGCGAGCCCTCCAGCTTCAGCCGCACTCGGTGTATCTGGCTGATTCGGGCGGAGTAAAGGTTGGGGTCACCCGCCAGCAAGTCACGCGGTGGCTGGACCAAGGCGCCAGCACTGCGCAGGTCATTGCCATAACCGACAACCGATACGAAGCAGGCTTGATCGAAGTAGCACTCAAGGAGCACTTTAGCGACAAAACCGACTGGCGCAGGATGCTTGCAGGCGAAACCTTTGACGCGGACTTTGCTGCGGCCATCGGCGTCGCCCTAGAGGCCATACCGGCGGATTTAAAGCGTTTTGCGCAGGCTGACGGCGTCAAGCATCAGGCCCATTGGTCCCTCGCTCCGGGCTTTAAAGCCAAGACGGTTAAATTCAGCAACCACGGCGACGAAATTGAGGCGGTGCTAGCGGGCCAAAGGGGTCAATACCTGGCCTTTGCCGACGGCCGAGCCATCAACCTACGTTCGCACGAGGGCTTGTTTATAGGACTATCCTGCTAAAACCGGGGCTCTAAGCTTTTACGAATTTGCGGTAGGCCCAAACCCCCAGGTACATGAAGGGCGTGTCTAAGGCGGCCATCAGTATTTTAAAAAGCCATGCATCGGCCATGTACTGAATCAGGGTAGGCGTGGGGAGAACCCCAACAAAGAGTATCAGGATTACCAAAATACTGTCGACGCCCTGCGAAAGCATGGTGGAGAAGTTGTTCCGCACCCAGAGGTGCTTGCCGCGGGTAACCCGCTTCCAGAAGTGAAAAAGCCGAACGTCCACCAACTGTGCCACAATGTAGGCGGCCATGGAGGCCACAATCACCCTCACCGAATTGCCAAAAACCACGTCGTAGGCTTGGTCGTTGACCGTAGAGAAGGGCAGAGCCGGGAATAGTCCGCCAAGCCAAATGACCAGCAAAACCAGAAGGAGTGCGGCGAATCCGCTAAATACCACGTAGTCGGTGCGGCGTTTGCCATAAAATTCGCTCAAAAGGTCGGTGACCAAAAAAGTCAAAGGGTAGGGCAGGATTCCGACGGAGATAACGAAGGTTTTAAAGCCCAGGTCGATCTCTATAAACTTGTTGGAGACCAAGTTGCATACCACCAGGGCCGCGATAAAAAGGGCTCCGAGCCCCATGTACACTGCAAGGTTTCGGCCCTCCAGCGGACCTTCATCGGGCTCTTGATACGCGGTCATAGTTATAAAATTAGGGTTTCGCGGGCTTGTATTCCGCCCAAGGTTTGAATTTTAGCGCGGACTTGCTCGAGTTGGGCCTCGAGCTGCATGCCCAGGCTGGCACTGCGCAGGCTGACGCCAAAATCGCGCAGCACCTGCTTCCAAGGCTCGTCATTTTTGGGGAAGAGTTCCACGCGGTAGTCCTTGAGCTTGGCCAACTTGGCGCAGGAAGCCATAGCGTCCTGCATGCCTCCCAGCGCGTCGACCAGGCCGAGCTCCTTGGCCCGGAAGCCCGTGTAGACTCGCCCGCGCGCAATCGAATCCACCACGCTCGCCTCAAGCCGGCGACCCTTGACCACAACTTCCTTAAACCGGGCGTAGGTGCGGTCCACCGAGAGCTGCACCAGCGCGAGCTCTTGGTCGCTCGGGCTTCGGTCCAGCGACGGAAAGTTCGCAAAAGGATGCGTCGCGACGGGCTGGCTCCTGATGCCAAGCTTGTCGTTCAGAAGGTCTTCGCCGCTAAAGAGCAAACCAAAAACCCCGATGGAACCCGTAATCGTGGTCGGCTGGGCCCAAATCTCGTTGGCCGGAGCGGCCATATAGTAGCCGCCGCTCGCGGCGGCTCCGCCCATAGAAACCACCACGGGGAAGGCCTCCGTCAGCCTAATCACGCCGCGGTGAATCTCGTCAGAGGCCAAAGCCGACCCGCCCGGACTATTAATTCGCAGCACCACACCCTTCACGTCGCTGCGCTCGAGCAGGTCCTCCACCGTTTCGGTAAAATCATAGTCCGCCACTGCATTAGCATCCGAACCGTCCACAATGTCGCCCTCGGCAAAAACTACCGCAATGACGCCGCTGCCCGTCTCTTCGGTGACCATGCTGGCATAGTCCGAGGCCGAAATGAGTCCGTCTTCGCTGCCGCCCCAGTCCTCAAGATTGAACTGATCGGGGTATTCTAGGGCATCGACCAGACCCAGAGCAAGGGCACGCTCGGCGGTAACCAGTGGCTCTTTGTTGAGCACCTGCGTCCACATGCTGTCGCTGACTGCAGTGCGGCTCGCCCGCACCGAAGTCTCAATTTCGGACCATAATTCACCGAGCAATTGCGTGTACTGCATCTTGTTAGCCTCTGACATTCGGTCTGCAATAAAGGGCTCGCCGGCACTCTTAAAGGCGTTGTCAGACCCTCGCACGAGGTGGGCCTTGACTCCTAACTTGTCTAGGGCACCCTTGAAATAGAGGGGGCTAGCACTTAAGCCGTTTAAAATGACACTCCCGGCCGGCGCGAGGTATATTTTTTTGGCTACACTGGCCAGGTAGTAGGATTTAGGATCGTATCCCTTGCTGGTGGCCACCACGGTAAGCCCAGATTTTTGCGCATCCGCCAGGGCAGTACGAAGCTCTGTCAGCGCCGCCCAGCTCGCATCAACCCCGCCGAGCTCGAGCCATAGAACAGTCACCGTACCCTTGCTCTCGCTTGCTCGGCGAATCACTTCAAGGAGCTCATAAAGCGAGAGGGCAGGGGCCTCGTCAAGAACCGTTGCCAAAAATTGGTCGACTTCGTCGGGCTGCTCGTTAAGGGTTCCGCTGAGTTCGATGTGGACTACGGTCTTATCGCTCAAGGTGATAGCGGCTTCGTCGCTGCTGGATGCGGCTCCGACAGCAAGACCAATAAGTAGGGCCAGCAGCAAAAAAAGTCCGACGATTGACCCAAGGAGGGCTCCAAAAAACTGCTTCATGTGTTTCTTTGTGCTAGGGCCTGAGCCCGTTAAAATTGTGAATACAAAGGTACTAAAGGTCCTGCTCCTGCTAGGTAGCAACAGCGAAGACGCCATCAAGGTTCTGGCGGAGGCCGGCCGTGCTTTAAGCGCAAAAACACCGATTCTGCGAGCCGGAAGCCTTTGGCGCACTGCTGCTTGGGGTTTTGAGGGTCCGGACTTCATCAACCAAGTGCTCGAGGTAGAATGGACTGGCGAACCTATAGCCCTGCTGGAGTTCTGCCTTGAAACGGAGCGTCTTTTGGGTCGCGTGCGCAGTGCGGACGCTCCGCGCTACGAGAGCCGCCGCATCGACATTGACCTGCTGCTGGCGTCGCCTTTTTTGACCTTGGCTGACCCAAGGCTCCAGCTGCCGCACCCGAGAATGGCCCAGCGCAGGTTTGTGCTCCAGCCCCTTGCGGAGTATTGGAGCGACTGGATTGCCGACGAATCAGGCCGCCCGGTAAGCGAACTTTTGAGTGCTTGCAGCGACCGAAATTTTGTACATTTGGTATCAGAATTAAACTAATTTGTTATGAAATACTTCGTTTTAGCTGCAAGCACCATGATTTTGGCCTCATGCGGCGTTAAGGATCTAGAAACCCAAGTAGCATCGCTAAAGGGTGACCTAGCCAAAGTTCAAAAAGACAGCGATGGCGACGGCGTTTCGGACGCATTCGACTTAGAGCCCAATACTCCCAAGGGAGCAATGATTGACGGTTCGGGTCGCGCCCTTGATTTAGACGGCGACGGACTGCGTCAAGAAGTGGATGTTGATCCTTTTGGTCAACGAGGTGCACGTACCGACGCTAGCGGTGCAGAATTAGACAGCGACGGCGACGGAATTGCAGACTCTAAAGACAAGGAGCCCAACACTCCAGCGGGTTCGTTGGTTAATTGGCAGGGTAAGCGCATCGACGTTAGCGGAGGCATGTCTTCTGCCGTAGCGAGTGCATTTATTCCCGAGGTTCTGTTTGCCACCAATAGCATTACTGTTTCGGCAGAGGAAGAGGCCAAGCTGGCCGTAGTCGCCAAGATGGTCAAGGCTAACCCAAGCCTTCGCCTTCAAATCATTGGTCATGCCGACAAGACGGGTTCTGAGAAGACCAACTTGAAGGTAGGAGAGCGCCGTGCCAAGGCGGTTTTGAGAGCCCTAACCACTACCTACAGCCTGCCCGAGTCGCGCTTTGACGTGGTAAGCAAGGGAGAGAATGATCCCATTTCTAAAAAGAACCAGCACAACCGCCGCGTGGAGTTTGTGGTGATCAAGTAAGCACGTTCACCGAACGTAGTGAAGCTCCGGGCCTTGGCTCGGAGTTTTTTTTGCTAGTTACTAGCGACTAGTTTCCGAATTCCTTCTTCCAACGCTGCAGGAGCAGGAGCGCGTCCATCGGAGCAATGGCGTTGGGGTCGAGTTCTGCGAGCTCGCTTTGCCAGGTTTGGGCCTTGGGGTCTTCCCACTGAATGAAGGAGAGCTGAAGGCCACCCGATTCGGAACTTTTTGCGGATTTTTCTCGGTCGGCAGCTTGTTCTAGTGCGCTCAAAAGGGAGTGCGCGCGAAGCACCACACTGGGGGGCATGCCCGCCATGCGGGCGACTTCGATGCCAAACGAGTGCGAGGTTCCGCCCTCGGCAAGGGTCCGCAAAAAAACCATGCGGCCGTCGACCTCCTTGATGCGCACGTGGCGGTTGGCAATGCCCGGGTAATCCTTGGCCAAGTCATTGAGCTCGTGGTAGTGGGTGGCAAACAGCACCAGAGGCTTTAGCGGATGATCGTGCACAAATTCCGCAATGGCTTGGGCGATGCTGAGTCCGTCGTAGGTGGCGGTTCCGCGCCCAATCTCGTCGAGCAGGACCAGGCTGCGCGAGGTGAGTCCGTTGAGGATGGATGCCGTTTCGGCCATTTCGACCATAAAGGTGGATTCGCCCCCGCTGAGGTTGTCGCTGGCACCCACGCGCACGAAGATGCGGTCCAGCAAGGGCAGCTCGGCCTGGTCGGCAGCCACGAAGCAGCCGATTTGCGCCATCACGGCTTGCAGGGCGGTTTGCCTCAGAAGCGCCGATTTGCCCGACATGTTGGGGCCGGTGAGGATCCAAATGCGTTCGCCGTCGCTGCTGAGGTGCACGTCGTTGGCGATGTAGGGACGGTCTTCGGGCAGTGTGCTTTCGATAACAGGGTGCCGGCCGGCCGTCACCGTCCACGAAGTGGACCGGTGATGGGCTGCTGGTTGCTGGTTGCTAGTAGCTAGTTGCTCGCCGGCGGGCTGCGCCCGCGGCGAAGTAAAGGTTGGACGCACCCAGCGGTGGCGGCGGGCCAAAAGCGCAAAATTCAGGAGCACGTCGAGCTCGGCCATCGCTCTGGCGTTGCGCAGCAGCGCCGGAAGCTCTTTTTGCGCACGGAGCAGGAGTTCCGCAAAAATTTGGGCTTCAAGATTGCCGATGCGTTCGCCGGCCTGAAGGA
>JBEEMM010000061.1:0-7767 GCA_041192685.1 Bacteroidota bacterium
CCCCAAAACCCCAAAACCCCTCTTACGTCAAAAGAGTAATGAAAAAGTAAGTTGAATAGAATTACTTATCTTAACAAGAGGTTGTTTTCAGAAAACTACAGTATTGACCATTGTTCCAAGGCATTCCATTACATTCTCATTGAGTGTTTCCACTGAGCGCGGTTTCGATAGAAGCCGCGCTTGTTTTTTATTCCCTTTTGTGGAATGGGGTAAGTATAATAAAAAAGAGGCCCTTGAGCCCCTTTTTTGGTGAAATCGTGAACCGACGCCTTAGTGAATTCCGCGCATGAGCTTGCGAAGCAGGGGCGTGAGGGCAAACAAAAGTGCCGCACCAACCGCCGAGGTAATGGTAAGGAACACAAACAAATTCATGTCGGGAGCGATGGAATGAAGCAGGCTCTCCATAATTCCAGACAGGTAGTTGGCCAAGGCCATGGAGGCAAACCAGAGGCCCATAACAATGCTTACAATTTTGGGCGGAGCCAGTTTGGTTATCATAGAAAGTCCGATGGGGGAGATGCAAAGCTCGCCAAAGGTGTGGAGTACATAAACGCCCACGAGCCACATGGGGCTGATGAGCTCGTCGCCACTGGCTGCAAAGCTCGCGAACGACATCACGACAAAACCCACCGAAAGCAGGACGAGGCCAAGGCCAAATTTAACGGGCGTAGAGGGATTCATGTTGCGCATGGCTAAGGTTACCCAAAGCGAGCCAAAGAGGGGCGCAAAAATGAATATGGCCAGGGCGTTCACACTCTGAAAGAGGGAGGCGGCAATCTCGTAACCAAAAATGTTCCGGTCGATTTCTTCTGCTGCAAAGAGATTAAAGGTTCCGCCGGCCTGCTCAAATCCGCTCCAAAAGAAGATGTTGGCAACCATAAAAATTAGAATGGCGCCCACACGGCTCCATTGCTCAGAACCAGAGGTACCGCTGTAAATGATGTAGGCAACCCCTGCAATGGCGAGAACGGCGACCACTTTAAGCGCTGACGACATGGTTTCTTCGGGAATTGCTTCCTGAAGGGCTAAAAACCCAAGGACCGTGGCCATGGAACCCACGACGTAGGCGGCTATGGTGCCAAAGTCAGAAGGCTTTAGGCGGAGGCCTTCTCGGCCCGGGGGCATTCCTCGTCCATCGAGCTTGGGCTCTTCGATATAAAGCCAAACGGTGGCAAGCAGCATACCGACTCCGGCACTGCCGAATCCGTACATCCAGCCGACCTGCTCGCCAAGGGTTCCGCAAATAATGGGCGACAGAAAGGCGCCGAGGTTGATTCCCATGTAAAATATGGTGAAGGCCGAGTCTTTGCGCGGATCGTTGTCGGTGTAAAGAGCACCTACAATCGTGGAGATGTTGGGCTTAAAAAATCCGTTGCCGGCAATCAAAAGGCCAAGCCCTAGGTGAAACAACCACTGTCGGGTGGCTTCGTCTGCCGCAAAGGCATGCGAACCAGCCAGGGCAAACTGCCCAAAGGCCATCAGAAATCCGCCGATGTAAATAGCCCTGCGCTGGCCCAAAATTCGGTCGGCGAGGGCGCCACCGATGATGGGGGTCAGGTAGACCAATCCCGTGAAAATCCCGTAAATCTCTAGCGCAGAGGCTCTGTCCATTCCGAATCCGCCCCGGGCGTATTCTGTAGTGAGGTAAAGAACCAAAAGAGCCCGCATGCCATAGTAGCTAAAGCGTTCCCACATCTCTGTGAAAAATAGGGTGTAGAGTCCGCGCGGATGCGCCATTTTTTGAGACGTAGCCATAAGGCAGTGATTAAAGGGTTAGCGAGATAGGGTTTTAAGTTAGGAATAAACCGGCACAAAGGCCTAACAAAAGGTTAACTATAAATTCTCAAGAATGAAGTTGGTCATCTTTGTATACAGCTGATACCTCGTGGCGCCGCCCGAAATTCCGTGGTTTTTGTCGGGGTATATCATATAGTCAAACTGCTTGTTGGCCTTAATTAACTCCTCGGCAAGGCGCATGGAGTTTTGAACATGCACGTTGTCGTCGCCGGTCCCATGCACCAGCAAGAAGTTGCCCTTGAGCTTGGCGGCGTGGTCCAAGGGCGAATTAACGTCGTAGTTGGTTGCGTTCTCGGCAGGAGTGCGCATGTAGCGCTCGGTGTAGATGTTGTCATAAAAGCGCCAGTTGGTCACAGGAGCCACTGCAATGGCCGCCTTAAAGACGTCGGCGCCCTGAAGCAGGCAATTCGCCGACATAAATCCGCCATAGGACCAGCCCCAGATGCCAATGCGGCCTGCGTCCACATTGGGGTGCTTGGCCAGAGACTGCGCGGCAGCGATTTGGTCCTCAACTTCGTACTTGCCGAGCTGCAGGTAGGTAGCCTTCTTAAAGTCACGGCCCATTCCGCCGGTTCCGCGGTTGTCGACGCAGACAATCCAGTATCCTTTAGCCGCAAGCATTTGGTACCAGAAGTAGTCCCGGCCTCCCATTTGCTCCAGCACGTTTTGCGATCCAGGTCCGCCGTACACAAACATGAGCAGGGGGTATTTTTTGCTTGCGTCAAAGTTCACAGGACGAATCTCCCAGGCGGGTAGTTTTTGGCCGTTTGCAGCCTCGAGGGTATAGAATGTCTTCGGAGAAAGGGCAAAATTCTCGATGCTCTTGGACAGTTCCGCATTGTCTTCAAGAATGCGAACCTGCTGGCCGTTGCGCTGGTGCAGGCTGTAGCGCGCAGGGCGGTTGCCTTCTTGGGTGGTTAGCACATAAAAGTCGAAGGAGGACGAGAAATCAGCCCCGTTCCAAGGCGCGTCCATGGCAACGGCAGAGGCTTTGCCGCCAGTGAGCTTCACGCGAAACACTTCCCTCTGCCTGGCGCTCCGGCTGGCGGCCTGGTAGTAGGCTTCGCCGCGGACCTCATCCACCCCGTACCATTGCGTCACGTCAAAAGATCCGCTCGTGATGGGGCTCACCTTTTTGCCGTCTGCAGAATACAGGTAGTAGTGCGTGAACCCGCTGCGCTCGCTGGCCCAAACAAGCCGGCCGTTGGCCAAAAAGCTAAATTCTCGCTCGGACTCCACATAGGCTGCGTCGGTCTCGAGTAAAAACAGGGAGGCAGCCCTGCCCAGGGTGTAGGACATCACCTTCATGGAGTCCTGGTGGCGGTTTAAAGTAGCAAAAAACAAGGCGCCCTGTGGGCTCCAGGCCATGCGCGGAATGTACTCGTAGTTCAGGCCCTCGCTCGCCGTCTGGCTGCGTCCATTGGTCCAAACGTGCAGGCTGACCTTGGAATTTACCTCACCGGCCTTGGGGTACTTAAAAACATAGGGCTCTGGGTAGGTTTCGCTGCCATAAATATCCATACTGAAGGTGGGCACGGCGGTCTCGTCGAAGCGCAGGTAGGCTAGGGATTTGCTGTCTGGGCTCCAGGCAATGCCCACGTGGAAGCCAAATTCCTCTTCATAGACCCAGTCGGGTGCTCCGTTAATAATGGCATTGCGCAGGCCGTCGCGCGTAACTGTAGTGAGCTCAAGGCTGCTTAGGTTTTGAATGTAGACGTTGTTCTCATAGACAAAGGCAAGATTGCTTCCGTCGGGCGACAGCACTGGATTCTGAATGGGCTTGCCAAATACATGGATCAATTTTTTGCTTTCGCGGTCAAAAACATAGACCGAAGCCGTGTAGGAATGCCGATAAATGGGTTCAATTCCGGACTCTAAGATCATATAGCGTTCGCCCGGCGCAAAGACGTAGTTGTTGAGGTCAAGTTGGGTTCCGTTGATTTTTAGGTTCTCGATGGCGACCATTAGGTCGACGGCTTCGCCCGTGGCAAAACTGTAGCGCTCAATGCCTTTGGCAGTTTGGCGGCTAAAGTGAAGACCGTCTTCGAGCGATCGAAATCCCCGAACGCCTCGTGCGTTAAAAACACGGGATTCAAACAAGTCGGTAAGCTCAACAGGGCGCTGTGCAAAAAGAGAAGCATGTCCTGCAAGGAGCAAGAAGACTAGTCGGATACTGCGGTACATTTGGTTTCTAATTTTAAAGTAGATGGCCGAAGTTACGCGAAAATCCATTCAGGCTCTGATCGATTTATTGGGCGCGGACCAAGTCTCGGTAGACCCCGATCGTCTGGCGGATTTTTCGCACGACGAAACCGAAGACATCCGGGTGCTGCCCGGCGTGGTGGTTCGGCCGTCGACTCCCGAGGAGGTATCGCTCTTGCTCCGCTGGGCCAACGAATCACTCATTCCTGTGACGCCCGCAGCGGCCCGCACCGGCCTGAGTGGCGGCGCAATTCCCGTGCATGGCGGAATCTCCCTGAGCATGGAGCGCTTCAACCGCATCCTTGAAATCGATCCGGCCAACTTTCAAGCAGTCGTTGAGCCTGGAGTAGTCAACCAAGAGTTTCACGAGGCATGCAAGGAGCAGGGGCTGTTTTATCCGCCCGACCCCTCGTCCTGGGGCAGCAGCACCATGGGCGGCAACGTGGCCTACAACGCCGGCGGACCCAAGGCCGTGAAGTACGGCGTGACGGCGGCCTACGTGCTCAACCTCGAAGTGGTTTTGCCTACGGGCGAGATCATCTGGACCGGCGCCAACACCCTCAAAAACAGCACGGGATACAACCTTACCCAGCTCATGGTGGGCTCTGAGGGCACCTTGGCCGTAATTACCAAGATTGTAGTCCGCTTAATTCCCTACCCGCGCCATCATTTGACGCTGCTCGCACCCTTTGCGTCGGCTGAGGTAGCATGCGCCGCGGTCAGTCGCATTTTTCAGGCAGGAATCACCCCCAGCGGACTGGAATTCATGGAGCGCGACGCCATAGATTGGACCCTCAAGTACGTAGACGGCGTGTCTATTCCAACCGGACCAGGCATCGAGGCCCACCTGCTAATGGAAGTGGACGGAACCGACGAAGAGGCCGTGATGCGCGAGGCAGAGCAGCTTGCCCTTGTTGCCGAGGAGGCCGGAGCGCTTGAAGTGCTTTTTGCCCAAACCCAGGCAGAGCGCGACGCGCTTTGGAAGCTTCGGCGAAGGGTGGGGGAGGCCGTAAAAAAGCACAGCGTCTATAAAGAAGAAGACACCGTGGTTCCGCGCGCCAAACTGCCCGACTTGCTGCGCGCCGTCAAGCGCATTGGGGGCGAATACGGTTTTCAGTCGGTGTGCTACGGCCACGCGGGCGACGGAAACCTTCACGTCAACATCGTCAAAGGCGATATGACCGATGCCGACTGGCAGGGCGAGCGCCTAAAAATGGGCATTCGCCAAATCTTCATTGAGGTGCGCGCCATGGGCGGAACCATCTCGGGGGAGCACGGAATCGGCCTGGTTCAGCGGGAATTCATGGACTTGGCCTTTGCCCCCGCGGCCCTGGACCTTCAGCGCGGAATCAAGGCTCTGCTCGATCCCAATAATATTTTGAATCCGGGTAAGATTTTTACTTAACTAGAGCCCTCGGAACGTCGGTTCCTTCATTCCCGGTCGAGCCTGATTCAGCGCGTAGCGCATCCAGTGCACGTCGCACCATTCTCCAAACTTTTGACCTGCCGCGCTGTAGGTAGCAAATGATTCGTAGCCGCAGGCGGCATGCAGAGCGACGCTTGCCTCGTTGGGTAGCGTGATGACTCCATAGGCCCAAACGAATCCGCGCTCCAACAGAGACGGAAGAAGCGCGCCGTAGAGTTCGCGGCCCAGGCCCTGACGGTAGGCGGTGGGTGCAACGTAAACGCTGGTTTCGACGGCCCACTGGTAGGCGATGCGCTCGCGGTGGGTGGTTGCATAGGCATAGCCTTGAACGGAGCCGTTGGCGTCCTCAGCCACCCAAAACGGGAAACGCCCGGCGATGCGCGCCAGGCGTTCCGAAAAGTCGTGCAGAGACGGAACTTCAACCTCAAAGGTGGCCGAAGAATTAGCTATAATAGGGCCGTAAATGGCCAAAATTTGCGCACTGTCCGCAGGCTGAAAGGGGCGGAGCCTCATGCTTAGTCCCTGCGACCCATGTAAAGCATAATGTAGTAGACCAGCTGGGTTACTGCTGCTGCCGCAGCCACGAGGTAGGTTCTCGCAGCCCACTTAAGCGCGTCCTCTGCCTGGTGGTGGTTGCTGGCATCGGTAATGCCTGCTCCCTGCAGCCAAACTAAGGCACGGCGCGATGCGTCGTACTCTACGGGCAGGGTGACTAGGGCAAATGTGGCCACGACAGCCTGTGCGGCAATGACCACCACTAGGGCCTGCTCAAAACCAAGACCGAGGACACTCATTCCCAAAATAGAAAACAAAAACACCATGTTCATGATTTTGCCGCTAAAGCTCACCACCGGAACCATTTTACTGCGCATGGTCAGCCATGCATAGGCCGTGGCGTGCTGTACCGCATGCCCGCACTCGTGGGCGGCAACCGCAGCGGCCGAGATGTTTCTGCCCTCGTAGACCTCAGGAGACAAATTCACGGTTTTGTTGGCCGGATTGTAGTGGTCGGTCAGCTGGCCAGGAACACTAATGATCTGAACGCTGTCAAGCCCATAGAAATTGAGCATGCGCCGCGCAACCTCGGCTCCAGAGAGTCCGCTGGAGAGGTAGCTCTCGGAATACTTTTTAAAACGGTTCTTTAAGCGAGCTTGCACCGCGAAGCCGGCAACCATAAAAACGAGGAGGATAATAAAAATCATAGTTTGGTCGATAAGTGAGTGGAAAAGTACAAATCTTGTGCCTGATTTTGCTATCGCTCCCATCTTAATTTGCACCCATGGATCTACCCCTGATTTTGGTTACCAACGACGACGGCATCACAGCGCCGGGAATCCGTCATCTGATACATGCCATGAACGGCCTGGGGACGGTTGTTGTTGTGGCGCCAGACAGCCCGCAAAGTGGTATGGGTCACGCTATTACGCTTCACGATTCCCTGCGCCTTAGGCCGATGGAAATCGACGCAGGTCCGCAAACAGAATACTCATGCAGCGGTACTCCAGTAGACTGCGTGAAGCTCGCCCTGCACGAGGTACTCAAGGATCGAAAGCCCAATTTAATTGTCAGTGGAGTCAACCACGGCAGCAACGCAAGCGTCAACGTCATCTACAGCGGGACCATGTCGGCCGCAGTAGAGGGTGCTATGCAGTCTGTGCCGAGTATTGGATTCAGTCTTTTGGACTCCCGTTGGGACGCGGACTTTAGTGCTCTAGAACCCTACCTAAAGAGCATTGCACGAAACGTGCTCGATCAGGGATTGCCCAAGGGAACCTGCCTTAATGTGAATTTTCCGCATGCCGATAAGGCGCCCTATGCCGGAATCAAGGTAGCCCGCCAGGCACTAGGTTTCTGGAAGGAAGAGTTTGAGGAGCGCTTCGACCCCTATGGCAAGCCCTATTTTTGGATGCGCGGAGATTACTTTAACCCCGACGGGGCTACCGATACCGACATCTGGGCCCTTGATAATGGCTACGTCAGTGTGGTTCCGACCCATTTTGACCTAACTGCCCACGACGCCTTGGCCAATCTTAAAGGCCGACTCGACCAGCAATGAGCCCTGGTCCCCGCAGAGAGCGACTCGAAGCCTACATGGGTCTTGCCGTTGCCGCGGGAACGCCCTGGTTCGCCTGGTCATTTTTGCTGGCGACCTACCCGAACCTGCCTCCCGTTGCGGAGCTGGATTCTGACCTTTGGGCCTATTTGCTCAACCGGGTATTGGGAATTTCGGTGGTGCTTGAGGGGATTTACCTGACCCTTGCCATCGTTTTGAAGCGCTACCGCATGGCCTTCAGTATTGTGCTCATTAGCGCTTTGTACCTCATTCTTGCGGTTTATTGGCG
>JBEEMM010000062.1:0-7737 GCA_041192685.1 Bacteroidota bacterium
GGGGCCCGACGCCAAGGTCCTCAACCTCTTTGCCTACACCGGCGGAGCCAGCCTCGCTGCCCGCGCCGCCGGAGCCGACACGACGCACGTGGACTCGGTCCGCAAGGTGGTCGACTGGGGACGCCGCAACATGGAAGCCAGCGGGCTCGACGGCATCCGTTGGGTGGTCGAAGACGCCGCCACCTTTGTGCACCGCGAAGTCAAGCGAGGCAAGACCTACCAAGGAATTTTGCTCGACCCGCCCGCCTACGGCCGCGGACCCGACGGAGAAAAGTGGGTTCTTGAAGAAGACATCGACGGCCTGCTGCGCGACTGCGCCGCCTTGCTCGCTCCGGGCGGATTCCTCGCCCTCAACCTATATTCCATGGGACTCAGCGCTGTGGTGGCCTACACGCTCATCGGCCAGCACTTCAAGCGCCAGCCTGAGCTGCTCGAGCTCGCGGTCGCTGACCCGCAGGGCAAAATCCTGCCTCTGGGCACGGTGGCGCGTTTGAATGCCGGCGCGTAATTCGTTGCTCGACCTGCAACGGTCTTCGCACCTAATTACGCTTTACTTTTCACTGAATATCAAGTGCCTGAAGCCGGAGCGAAGACCGTGTCAGGTCGAGCACCAAGCGGAGCTACTGGCAGGTCCAGGTCGTGACCTGCGTCACGCTCACCCCGCCCAACGAAGTCGTTTGGGTAAAGGGTCCCGCAAGCACGGAGTCGACCTCGGTTCCGCACAATTCGAGCGGACCAATGGGCACCGTAACCGGAGGATCGCCCGCTACCGTCGTGACCTGAGAGGCTTCGCACTCTAGGCAGGTGTTCTCCAACAACTCACAAGAGACGAAGAAGGCAGCGGCAGCAACAGTCAGCGCAGCAAATCGAATTAATTTCTTCATGGCTTAGGCTTTAAAGGCGCTGAGGCCGGTAATATCCATACCGGTAATAAGCAGGTGAATGTCGTGGGTGCCCTCGTAGGTCACCACCGACTCGAGGTTCATCATGTGGCGCATGATGGGGTAGTCTCCAGTTATTCCCATAGCTCCCATCATTTGGCGCGCTTCGCGAGCGATGTCAAGGGCCATGGCCACGTTGTTGCGCTTGGCCATCGAAATCATGGCGGTCGTCGCGCGGCCTTCGTTCTTGAGCTGCCCGAGGCGCAAGGTCAGTAGCTGCGCCTTGGTAATCTCGGTGATCATCTCGGCCAACTTCTTTTGCTGAAGCTGGAATCCGCCGATGGGGCGATCAAACTGAATGCGCTCCTTGCTGTAGCGCAGGGCGGTATCGTAGCAGTCCATGGCTGCACCAAGCACACCCCATGCAATACCATAGCGAGCGGAGTCCAGGCAGCTCATCGGAGCTCCAAGGCCTGTTTTGCCCGTTAACAAATTCTCTTTAGGCACTTTGACGTTATCAAAAACCAATTCGCCGGTTGACGAAGCGCGCAAAGACCATTTGTTGTGGGTCTCGGGGGTGGTGAAACCCTCCATTCCGCGCTCTACGATAAGACCGTGAATGCGGCCTGACTCGTCCTTGGCCCAGACCACTGCAACGTCGCAAAAAGGCGAATTCGAAATCCACAACTTGGCGCCATTCAGCAGGTAGTGGTCTCCCATGTCCTTGTAGTTGGTGACCATTCCGCTGGGGTTCGAGCCAAAATTGGGCTCGGTGAGGCCAAAGCTGCCCAGCCACTCGCCGTTGGCGAGCTTAGGGAGGTACTTGCGGCGCTGCTCCTCGTTGCCGAAGGCATAAATCGGGTACATCACCAGCGAACTCTGAACCGAGCAGGTCGAGCGAATTCCGCTGTCGCCGCGCTCGATCTCCATCATCATGAGTCCGTATGAAATCTGATCAAGGCCCGCACCGCCGTACTCGGCAGGGATGTAGGGTCCAAAGGCGCCCACTTCGGCGAGGCCCTTGACCAAGTGGCGCGGGAACTCGGCTCGCTGAGCGTAGTCTTCAATAATTGGTGTAACGTCGCGCTTGACCCACTCGCGGGTGGCCTCGCGGACCATCTTATGCTCCTCGGTAAGGAGCTCATCCATTAAGTAGTAGTCGGGGTGTTCGTACAAATCCGCACGCATCATCAAGGGGTTTTTGAAGTAGGCCACAAAGGTACGAAGCAAGTGCGGCACGGCTTGTTTAAGGTCGTCCGTTTGCGCAAGTAATGGGCTTAATTAATGCGGAACCGCTGCGCGTTAACTCTTAAGCTTCGCATTATTCGCATGCCGATCCTTATCGCGTGCGCCTTTGCCCGCCATTCGGCGGTCAAAGGCGGCTTGCAGGTCAGTGCCGGTTTGGTTGGCCAGGCAAAGCGTCACAAAAAGCACGTCGGCCAGCTCTTCGCCCAAATCCTTGCCTTTATCGGACTCCTTCTCTGACTGCTCCCCATAACGGCGCGCAATAATCCGCGCGACTTCGCCTACTTCTTCGCTGAGCTGCGCCATGTTGGTGAGTTCGTTAAAGTAGCGCACTCCAAAGTCCGCAATCCATTGATCAACCTCGGCCTGCAGGGCCCCAAGGGGTAATTGCGCATCAAACTTCATCATTATTCCTTGTTTTTAGAGTCCATGGTAATAGTTACAGGCCCGTCGTTGACCAAAGACAGCCTCATGTCGGCGCCAAAAACTCCGGTCTTAACGGGCAAATTAGCAGTATTCCAGAGGCTGTCGACAAAATCTTCGTAGAGGGGCTTTGAAATACTGGGCTGAGCGGCCTTAAAATAGCTTGGTCGGTTGCCCTTCTTGGTAGAGGCATGCAGCGTGAACTGACTCACTACCAAAAGTTCACCCCCAACCTCGGTAATGCAGCGGTTCATCACCCCTTCTGCGTCGGCAAAAAGCCTCATTTTGCTAATCTTTTGGGCAATCCAAAGGTTGTCTTCGGCACTGTCCCCAGCCTCCCAGCCGGCAAGAATAAACAAACCCGGTCCAATTTTGCAGTGCACCTTTCCATCAATGACCACGCTCGCCTCGAGCACCCGCTGAATCACTACCCTCATCGAGTGCGGCCCTTTAAATCGTTGTAGGCCCCGTGGCGGTAGGGGTCGTTCTCGTCTTCGCCCACCAGCATGCTGAGGTAGCTCTCGTATCGGGTTGGAGCAAGCGCATTGGCCTCGTAGGCCGTCCGCACCGCGCAACCCGGCTCGTCGGAGTGCAGGCAGTTGCCAAAGCGGCACTGCGATGAAAGAGCAAAAATTTCGCGAAAGTAGTGGCTGAGTTCCTCGCGCTCCATATCGACCAAACCAAAACCCCTGATGCCCGGAGTGTCAATCAAAAAGCCTCCAAAATCCAGGGGATGCATCTCGGCAAAGGTGGTGGTGTGCTGGCCCTGGCCGTGCGCCGAACTAATGGCTCCGGTGCGCAGCTGCAGGCCTGGCTGAAGGCGGTTGGCGAGGCTGCTCTTGCCCACGCCGCTGTGCCCGCTAAAGAGCGAAACCTTGCCTTGCAGCGCCTCGCGCAGGGCGTCAAGCCCCTCACCCGTTTCGGCCGAGACCCGCAGGGTCGGGTAGCCCGCCTGGCCGTAGGCCGCCTCGCGGTAGGCCAACTCCGCCTCGGTCGCCTCATTGAGCTCGTCTACCTTGTTGAAGGCAATGAGGGCCGGAATCCGGTAGGCCTCTGCCGTGGCTAAAAAGCGATCCATAAAACCAAACAAGGTCTTGGGTTCGGCCACCGTGGCCACCAGCACTGCCTGGTCGATGTTGGCCGCGATTACTTGGGACTTGTGCGACAAATTCACCGACTTTCGCACCAAATGATTGCGCCGTTCCCGCACCGAGGAGATGGCCCAGCGTCCCTCGGACTCTGGTTCCGCAACAACCTGATCGCCCACCGCCACGGGGTTTGTGGCCCTGCTGCCCGAGAGGCGTAGCGAGCCCCTTAGGCGCGCATCGGCCTGGGTTCCGTCTGCAAACTGAATTCGGTACCAGCTGCCGGTTGATTTTAAGACTAGGGCTTCCATCGGAACACCAAAGATATCGGCTTACCTTCGGCCATCGTTACACCTGGCTATGTCGATTGCTGCTGAAAACCTTCGCAAAACCTACGGGCACCAAAACGCCCTTGATGGATTCACTTTAAATGCCCAGCCCGGCAAGATCTACGGGCTGCTCGGGCCCAACGGCGCGGGCAAGTCCACCTTCATGAAAATTTTGTGCGGACTCCTTCCGGCCGACGCCGGTACCGCCATGGTTCACGGAATGGACTGCGCCCATCAAAGCCTCGAGGTTCGGCAAATTCTGGGCTACCTGCCCGAGAACAACCCGCTCTACCCCGACCTCTACGTCACCGAGTACCTGCACTATGTGGCGGACCTCTACCGCGTGAGCCGCGACCGCACTGAAACGCTTATTGCCGACGTGGGCCTGAGCCCCGAGCGGCACAAGCGCATTGCCGAGCTTTCGAAGGGATTCCGCCAGCGCGTGGGCCTTGCTGCCGCCCTGATTCACGACCCCAAGGTCCTCATCCTCGACGAGCCAACCACCGGGCTCGACCCCAACCAATTGGTCGAAATCCGTCAGTTAATTCGCCGCGTTGGCCGCGATAAAACCGTGATTTTGAGCACCCACATTATGCAAGAGGTTCAGGCCATGTGCGACGTGGTGGGCTTCATCCGTCGCGGACAGCTCGTGCGCGAGTCTCCCATCGAGGCCTTTGCCGCCGGCAAAGAAGACCTTGAAGCAGCGTTTAGGGCGGCAACTAAATAGGCCAGGCCTCAGGGAGGCCAGGGGGAAACTTACGTTTAGTAACAAATTGCCACTACACCCGCTAGGAGCTTTTGCGCCAAAACAGGTCAATGGGTACGCCACTGAGGTCGTACATCTGGCGCATTTGGTTTTCTACAAAGCGCGAGTAGCTGTCTTTGATGTACTGCGGCAGGTTGCAAAAGAATACAAACTGAGGGTACTTCGTGGGCAGCTGGGTAATGAACTTAATCTTAACCTCCTTGCCCTTGTGAATGGGGGGCGGCTGGTTCTTCACGATGGCGAGCAGGCGCTCGTTCAGGTCGGTTTTGGAGATGCGGGTAGACCGGCGGCGGTGAACCTCCATGCCTTCTTCGATGGCCTTGAGCACGCGCTGCTTGGTTAGGGCCGAGGTAAACACCACGGGAACGTCGTTAAAGGGCTGCATGCGCTTTAGTATAGCGGCTTTGTACTCCTCCAGGGTTTGGGTCTGCTTCTCGACCAGATCCCATTTGTTGACCACTACCACCAGGCCCTTGCGGTTGCGGTGGATTACGCTAATTATGGCCAAGTCCTGAGCCTCAATGCTCTGGGTGGCGTCAATGACCAAGAGGCAGACGTCGCAGTCTTCGATGGTGCGCAGGGTCCGCATGTTGCTGTAGAACTCCAGGTCTTCGTGAACCTTGACTTTTTTGCGAAGTCCGGCCGTGTCAAGCAGCACGAACTCCATTCCAAACTTGGCAAAGCGCTGGTTCACGGTATCTCGGGTGGTGCCTGCGATGTCGGTTACGATGCTTACCTCTTCTTCAAAAAGGGCATTGGTAATCGATGACTTGCCCACGTTGGGGCGGCCTACAATGGCGATGCGGGGCAGGCCCTCCCAGAGGTCGAGTTCGTTGCCTTCGTCGTCCGAAGCCGGCGGCAGAATGGTGACCAGCTTGTCGAGAAGCTCGCCGGTTCCGCTGCCGTTCACCGAGCTCAGGGCAAAGGGCTCACCGAATCCGAGGCTGTAGAATTCCGCGGCCTGGTTGGTGCGCGCGTAGTTGTCAATTTTGTTGGCGACCAAGAGCACGGGCTTTTTTTGCCGGCGCAGCATTTGCGCGATTTCTTCGTCGTCGGGAGTAAGGCCGTCTTCGGCATCCACCAAAAAAATCACGGCAAAGCACTCGTCAAGGGCCGCTTTGACCTGGCGGCGAATCTCGCCTTCAAATACGTCGTCGGATCCCTCGACCCATCCGCCCGTGTCGACAAGGCTGAACATGCGGCCAGCCCATTCTGCACTGCCGTAGTGGCGGTCACGGGTTACGCCCGCGATGGAGTCGACGATGGCTTCGCGCTTTTGAACCAGGCGATTAAAAAAAGTGGACTTGCCCACGTTGGGGCGGCCTACGATGGCAATTAGCGACCTCATTTTAGTATCCGAATTGCTTTAGTGAACGCGCGTTGTTGCGCCAATCGGGCTGCACTTTTACAAAGAGCTCCAGATGAACATGCCTTTGAAAAAACGCCTCCATGGCCTTGCGGGCTCCAATGCCCACTGACTTAAGGGCTGCGCCTTTATGGCCAATAAGAATGCCTTTTTGCGACTCCCTCGAGACGTAGAGCACGGCGCGAATGCGGTGAATGTCTTCGCCCTCTTCAAAGGTGTCAATCGCCACCTCGACCGAGTAGGGAACCTCTTTTTGGTAGCGCATTAGAATCTGCTCCCTCACAATCTCTGAGGCGATGAATCGCTCGCTGCGGTCGGTGAGCTGGTCCTTCTCAAAGTAGGCCGGTCCCTCGGGTATGAGCTCGAGAATCCGCACCATGAGGTAGTCCAGGTTAAAACGGTTGAGGGCGCTGATCGGAATCACTTCGGCCTTGGGCAGTCGCTCTTGCCACTTCAGTACCTCGCCTTCAAGGGTCGCTTGGTCTTTGAGGTCAATTTTGTTGAGCAGCAGCAGCACGGGTGAGGTCGTGGTTTCTAGGTGCTTGTAGAGGGATTCGTTTTTGAGCGGACCCTCGCCAAGCTCCACGACATACAAAAACACGTCGGCGTCTTTAATAACGTCGCGCACGGCGTCGAGCATGCGCTCTTGCAGTTCATAGGCCGGATCCAGCACGCCTGGCGTGTCGGAGAATACTACTTGGTACTCGTTCTGCTCGTTTTCGCCGTTGAGTATGCCAAAAATTCGGTGGCGGGTGGTCTGTGCCTTGGGCGTAATTATACTGAGGCGCTCGCCCACCAAGGCGTTTGCCAGGGTAGACTTACCCACGTTGGGGTGGCCTATAAGGTTAACAAATCCAGACTTATGGGGTTTTGACATGGCTGCAAAGGTCGGGCATTTAACGCGGACTCCCGCAGGCTTGCAGGTTTTTCTACAATAGACTACCTTTGCCGTTCATATCGCGGGGTGGAGCAGTTGGTAGCTCGTCGGGCTCATAACCCGAAGGTCGTAGGTTCGAGTCCTGCCCCCGCTACAACATGGGACCCAAAGGCTTTTTGCCTTTGGGTCTTTTTGTTCAAATTCATTTTGAATCCGCACTGGCAGGCCAATAAACTTTGATGATTAGCTTAGAGGGCCTTAACTGCATTGCACAAAACACCATTCCACCTTTAAAATCCAGGCCCCATGAACCAATCAACCATTGAGCAAGCACTGATGCTGGTGGGATCCCTGCTCCTAGTGCTTTTTGCCCTGAGCTTCACCCTGCCCGCCCTGGCGAACTATAAAAACGAAATTAAACTGCTCGTTTTAGTGGGCGTAATCCTCTATGCGGGCTATAGCTTTTGGACCCAGAACAAGGATGCTGAAGACCTTCATGCCAAGGCCAAGGAGGCTGCCAAGTGGCGAAGCGAGTCCGCAGAAAAAGGCCAAAAAATTGAAGTGCTTGAGGGCAGCATAAAAGCTTTAGAAGCAAGACTCAGGGAGGCTGAATTGGAGGCTCAAAAAACCCAAGAACTTTTGGAGCAAAGCACCAAGGCCTTGGAGGACTGCCAAAAGGCTAAAGCCTAAGGAGTGGCCCTGGCAGGAATCGAACCTGCATCTTGGGTTCCGGAAACCCACATACTATCCATTGTACTACAGAGC
>JBEEMM010000063.1:0-8169 GCA_041192685.1 Bacteroidota bacterium
TACGAGCCTCGACTTTCAAGACAAAAACCGCTAAGAGGGCGGAATGGCTAAAGCCCAATTCGGCAATAAAACGCCCAAAAAACCCATAAGCTGGGCTGCACTCAAGCAGATGGCGCGCATGTACGTGCACGTCAAGCCCTACCGAACGGAATTTTTTATCGGACTCGTCATGCTCTTGCTGTCTTCGGGCAGCAACCTCGCCTTCCCCAAGTACCTCGGAGAGCTCGTGGATGCGGCGCAGACCAAACCTTCTGACATTGACGGCATTGCATTGACCTTAGGAGGCATCCTGCTGGCCCAAAGCATCTTTAGTTTCGGGCGGATCTTTTTCTTTGAACGCGTGGCGCAGCGGTCCCTAGCCTCGCTGAGGTCGGCCATGTACAGCCACCTGGTCAGCCTGCCCCTGCCCTTCTTTCACGAGAAGCGCATCGGCGAACTCACCAGCCGCCTTCAGAGCGACATCGGCGTACTCCAGGAGACCTTCACCAGTACCCTCGCAGAGTTCATTAGGCAAGTTGTTATTATCGTGGGCGGAATCGCCCTGCTAGTCTACCAGTCTCCCTCGCTAACGGGGTTTATGCTGCTGGTTCTTCCGCTGGTCGTGCTTTTGGCCGTGTTTTTTGGCGGGCGGATTCGCAAGTACGCCAAAGAGGTGCAAACCGCTTCGGCGGAGTCCAATACCATTGTGGACGAAACCCTTAGTGCAGCCGCAACGGTCAAAGCCTACACCCAAGAGCACTTTGAAAAAACCCGCTACCGCGCTGCACTCGATCGGGTTGCCGAACTGGGAATTCGCGGCGGAATCCTTCGCGGCGGATTCAGCAGCTTCATTATTTTAGGACTTTTTGGTTCGCTCGTAGCCGTAGTTTGGAAGGGTGCAAGCCTCATCGCAACCGGAGAAATGGCCTCGGGCCAGCTCTTTAGTTTTGTTATCTACTCCGGCTTTATTGGAGGTTCCGTGGGTGGACTCGCCGACGTGTACAGCAGGCTTCAGCGGGCCATGGGAGCCACCGAAGCCATCATGGCGATGCTCGACGAGCAGCCCGAAACCAGCAACGAGCGACCAGCAGCCAGCAACAAGCAGCCAGCAGCTAGCAACCAGCAGCCAGCTGTCGAGTTCAGGGGTCTGCACTTCGCCTACCCCACTCGGCCCGACGTACCCGTGCTCCAGGGACTGAACTTGGTAGTTCAAGAAGGCCAGCAGTGTGCCTTAGTGGGCGCCAGCGGTGCAGGTAAGTCTACAGTGGTTCAGCTGCTGTACCGCTTTCACGATCCCCAGCAAGGCCAGCTTTTGATACGCGGCCAAGACGCTCGAGACTGGTCGCTTCATGAACTTAGGGGCCGCATGGCTTGGGTTCCGCAGGATGTAGCCTTGTTTGGCCGAAGCATCCTCGACAACATTCGCTACGGACGGCCCGAGGCAAGCGACGACGAGGTTCGGCGCGCCGCAGAAGATGCCAATGCCTGGGAATTCATCGAACGATTCCCTGAGGGCTGGAACACCCAAGTGGGTGAGCGCGGGGTGCAGCTAAGCGGCGGGCAGCGCCAACGAATTGCCATAGCCCGGGCCATGCTCCGCAACCCCAAGCTGCTGGTCTTGGACGAGGCGACCTCCTCGCTGGACCCCGAGAGCGAAGCATTGGTGCAGGGAGCACTTGAAAAACTAATGCAAGGACGTACTTCGCTGGTAATTGCCCACCGCCTGAGCACGGTGCGGCACGCAGACCTCATCGCCTTTTTGCACGAAGGCCAAATTGCTGAGGTAGGAAGCCACGAAGAACTCATGGCACGAAGCAAGGGACGGTACCGCGCCTACGTCACCAAGCAGTGGAATGGCAACCTAACTTCGCAAGAATGAGCCGTTTGTTTGCCCTTATTCGCAATAAGTACGTTCTAGCTGCATTGCTTTTCTCGGTTTGGATGCTTTTTTTGGACTCCAACAACCTGTTTATTCAGTACGAACTCCGTCAAGAAGTCCGCGCACTCGAAGACGGCCTGCGCTACTACCGCACGGAACTCGAAAAAACCCAAAAGCGCCTCAACGAACTCGAGTCTGACCCCAAGCAACTCGAGAAATTTGCCCGCGAAACCTACTGGATGCACCGGCCTGGCGAAGAGGTACTGCTGGTGGAACCCCAGGATCCAGACGATTCGGACACCTTATGATGCCTGAACTGCCGGAATTAGGGGTTCCGACCTCAGCAACCGAGCATTTGCCGGACTTTGGACCCGCAGCGCCCGCCGATCGAATGGTAACGGTGGAAGTCGACGGTTCCGACCCCAAAAAAGCCAACGAATCCGCATTAGCAGCCCTCATGGACGGCGCCAATAGTGTGCTGTTTTGGGTGCACCAAAGCGCCGACGTGGCCTTGCTCGTGCGCGGAATCGACAGCAGCATCGCCCCCCTGCACTTGGTGGGTGACCTCGATCCGGACGCGGTAGCCGCTCAGCTCGAATCCGCCAGTCAAGGGCTCTACAACGCGGACCCTTTGGAGCAAAAAGCCCGCAGCGGCACGTGGTTTACCGGCAGTTGGGCCAGCGACCTTGACCGGTTGCGGCGTGCTGAAGCAAGTCTTCCTCCCGCGATGGGAGCCATCGTGAGCAACGCCTGCTTTGCCGGCCCTGGCGCGGTTGCCCAATTGGCCTGGGGACTGGCCAGCCTCGAGGCCATGAATCCCGCCCGGGGACGCCCCGTGGGCCTGGTACTTCAGGCCACGGCGGATTATTTTGAAACTGCCGCCATGGCTCAGGCTGCGCGCCTTCTATGGACCCAAAATCCGCTCTGGATTGTCGGGCGTGCAGGAGGCGGAGGCCCCAGCGACGACGCTGCCGACCTTGCAGACACTGCCCTGGCTGCGCAAGCCCTAGCACTGGGCGGCTGCCGCGATCTGTGCATTGCGCCGATCAATGAAAGTGCGCAGGCTGCTCGATGGGCACGCCATCAGGGTCTGGTGCTCTACTACGAAACGGGCCTTCTAGAGCAGGATTATCCCCTGCGTGGTTCCTACCTCTTGGAGCAATGGACGGCCGAACTGGCCGAGGCTGCCCGCAAACAAACCGCCGAATGGAACCGTCGTGGCGGGCTCGTGGAACTACTCAACCGCAACGAGAACCTGTGGAACTAAAGCGCCTAGCCCACGAATTTTCGCTCCCTGGGGAGCCTCCCTTCTTGCGCGGGCCCCATGCGTCCATGTACCGCGAGCGGCCCTGGACCATAAGGCAGTACGCTGGATTCAGCACCGCCGAAGAGAGCAACGCCTTCTACCGCCGCAACCTCGCGGCCGGGCAAAAGGGGCTCAGCGTAGCCTTTGACTTGGCCACCCACCGCGGCTACGACAGCGACCATCCGCGGGTTCAGAGCGACGTAGGCAAGGCGGGCGTGGCCATCGACAGCGTAGAAGACATGAAGCGCCTCTTCGAGGGAATTCCGCTGGATAAAATGTCGGTTTCGATGACCATGAACGGTGCCGTGCTGCCCATTCTGGCCTTCTACATTGTTGCCGCGCAAGAGCAAGGTCATAGCCTTGATTCCTTGCAGGGCACCATTCAGAACGACATTCTCAAGGAATTTATGGTGCGGAATACCTACATCTACCCGCCCGCACCAAGCCTGCGCATCATTGCAGACATCCTCGGATTCACGAGCGAGCGAATGCCCAAATTCAATAGCATTTCAATATCGGGATACCACATGCACGAGGCCGGCGCCTCGGCCGAACTGGAACTGGCCTACACACTTGCAGACGGGCTAGAGTATTTGCGCACCGGAATTTCTTCGGGCCTCGACATCGACGAATTTGCTCCGCGACTCAGCTTTTTCTGGGCCATCGGAATGGATTTTATAACCGAAGTGGCCAAGCTCCGCGCCGCCCGGGCGCTCTGGGACCGAATCGTGGCTTCTTTTAATCCCAAAAATCCCAAGAGCCGAGTCCTCAGGGCGCACTGCCAGACCTCGGGCTGGAGCCTGACCGAGCAGCAGCCCTACAACAACGTGACGCGCACTGCCATTGAAGCCATGGCCGCAGCATTGGGCGGAACCCAGTCCCTTCATACCAATGCGCTCGACGAGGCCATTGCCTTGCCTACGGATTTCTCGGCGCGAATCGCCCGCGAAACGCAGATTCGAATTCAAGAACGCAGCGGGATCACCCGCTTTGTGGATCCCCTGGGCGGCAGCATTGCCGTAGAGCAACGCTGCGCGCAGCTCATGGAACGCGTGGAGGAACTCTTGGAAGAAGTAGAAAAGCTCGGGGGAATGACCAAGGCCATTGAGGCCGGGCTGCCCAAGCTCCGCATCGAAGAGGCCGCTGCCATCAAGCAGGCTCGCCTTGATTCGGTACAGGACGTGCTCGTTGGCGTGAATGCCTTTAAAAGCGACGACGATACTCCTCTCGAAATACTCGAGGTTGACCAAACGGCGGTCCTAGCCAACCAGATCGAACGCCTAAAGGCCCTCAAGGCAGACCGTGACCCCAATGCCGTCGCACTGGCCCTTGAAGCCTTAGAGTCTGCTGCGCGCACCGGCCAGGGCAACCTGCTGCTGCTGAGCGTAGAAGCAGCCCGGGTAAGGGCTACCTTAGGGGAGATTTCTGACGCTCTCGAGCGCGCCTTTGGCCGCTATCAGGCTCGACTCAATATGGTCCACGGAGTTTATGCACGCGAATCCACCTCCGACGGCAAACTGGCCGAAGTGCGGTCGCTTGCCGACCAGTTTGCGGCCCGCTACGGTCGCCGTCCTCGCTTGCTGGTGGCTAAAATGGGGCAAGACGGCCACGATCGCGGTGCTAAGGTTATTGCCACCGGCTTTGCCGACGTGGGCTTTGATATTGATTTGGGTCCGCTTTTTCAGACTCCCGAAGAGGTTGCGCAGCAAGCCATTGAAAACGACGTGCATTGGGTTGGTGTGAGTTCACTCGCCGCAGGTCACAAGACCCTGGTACCCCAGCTTCTGCATGCCCTCGCCCAAGCCGGGCGCGGCGACATTCAGGTGGTGGTGGGCGGAGTCATTCCTCGCCAGGACTACGAATCGTTGCTCGCAGCAGGTGCTTCCGCGGTTTTTGGCCCCGGAACGCCGGTGCTTGAATCTGCAGCCAGCCTGCTCAAGAAGGCGCTGGAGCTCCCAGCCGCAAACGAAGCGCAGAATTCATGAACGGACCCGTTTGGTCGGCGCCCGAGTGGGCAGAAGGAATTCGCCGCGGCGACCGTGCCTTCATCGGTCGTGCGCTGAGTCTGGTTGAAAGCCATTTGCCGGCCGATAAAGAACGCGCCGCAGGGCTCTTTGATTGCCTCGGACCGCCGCCGCAAGGAAGCTTTCGCTTAGGGATTACGGGGAATCCCGGGGCGGGAAAAAGCACCCTTACCGAGGCCTTAGGCCTACGCTGGGCGGAGTCTGGAGTCAAGGTGGCAGTGCTGGCAGTGGATCCCTCGAGCAGCAAGCACCACGGAAGCATTTTGGGCGACAAGACCCGCATGGAGGGCCTGAGTCGCCATCCCAATGCCTTCATTAGGCCCACGGCTAGCGGCGGGCAAATGGGCGGAGTGGCGGCCTCGACGCGCGAAGCTATTCAAATTCTAGAGCATGCGGGCTACCAACGCATTGTGCTTGAAACGGTAGGGGTTGGCCAGAACGAAACCGACGCAATTAACTACGTTGACGGCTTGCTGCTGCTGGCCTTGCCCAATGCGGGCGACGAGGTACAGGGCATTAAACGCGGAATTATGGAGTGCGCCGACCTGGTGGCCGTGAATAAATGCGACGGAGCCTTTGCCGAGGCGGGCCAGCAGGCAGCCCAGCAGCTGAGCCAAAGCCTGGGATGGTTTTCTCGAAGCGACCAATGGATTGTTCCGGTGCTGCAGGTCAGTGCTCTAGAGGGCTCTGGTTTAGATAAGCTCATGGAGGCTTTGGACCGTTTTGAGCGCTGGACGAGGGGCACGGGCGAGATGGACCAGCGGCGTGCGGCGCAGCGCGAGCTGGAGTGGGAGTCGAGTTGGGATGCGCATTTGAGGACCTGGGCCAGTGCTGACCCTGGCATTCAGGAGGCTTATCGGGAAGCGGCCGCCGCGTTCGCGGCGGGACAGGGTGCCGCTGCGGCCTTGGCCGCAGCGTTCCGCAATAAAAACAACTAAAATTCTTGGCCCACCTCAGCCTTGAGGTGCACGAGGGCCGCCTGCGTGGGCAGCTGCTTCATCTCCATCGACGCCGTCAAAAGAGCGAGAGAAAGTTCCGCGCCGCTTGCCTGCGGATGAAGCCCCGCCGAGACCGTGTTCATTAGCGAAACCATGGCGGACTTTGCCGTCGTAACGTAGTCCCAAACCTCACTCGAAACATAGATCTGCTGGCTTAGGTTGTGCTCGTACTCGTCCCTCACGGCCTTTTGCAGAAGAGCGAGGTATTCTGCATTGGAAAGGCTGCCCGACTTGACGCGAACCAACAGAGAACTGGGATTGATGCGCTCCAAAAAGAGCGCCAGCCGCTCGTAGGCCTGGAAGCGCAGGGGCAAAGATTGGCGCTGGTTTAAGGACCGAAGCTCCGCACGGCGACGGCGGTCTTCGTTGTCAAAAAAACTGGACATCATGAGATAGACCGCGATCAAAACGAGCAGGGACGGGAAAACAAACCGAAACGTATCAAGAAAAACCTCCATGCTCCAAATATCGGGTCGATTGGATCAATATCGTACTTTTGAACTGTGAATTCTCGCTTGTCCAACCGCGTGAACGCAATGGCTCTACCCATGACCATTGCGATGGCTAAAAAAAGCCGCGCCCTGCAAGAACAAGGAATTGACATTATCAGCCTCAGTTTGGGCGAGCCCGACTTTGATACCCCAGAACTCGCCAAGGCGGCGGGCATTCGAGGAATCGAAGAAAACTTCTCGCACTACATGCCCGTCAGCGGCTACAACGACGTGCGCGACGCCGTTGCCCACAAGCTGCTGCGCGACAACAAACTATCCTACCAGCGAAACCAGATTGTTATAAGTACTGGCGCCAAGCAGTCCATCGCCAACCTCATGATGGCCCTGGTAAACCCCGGAGATGAGGTGGTCGTGCCTGCACCCTATTGGGTTAGCTACAACGACCTCGCAGAATTCTGCGGCGCAACCGTGGTAAGCCCCGTTGCGGGCCGAGAGCAGGACTTTAAAATCAGCCCAGCGCAGCTTCGGGCATCGCTCAGTTCCAAGACTAAAGTGCTGGTTTTCAGTAGTCCTAACAACCCCAGTGGGGCCATGTACCGCCAGGATGAGCTGGAAGCCCTTGCGAAGGTGCTTCTGGACTATCCCGAGGTGGTGGTGATTGCAGACGAAATCTATGAATACCTCAACTTCGGAGAGGTTCCGCACTACAGCTTTGCTCAAATCGAGGGAATGTACGAGCGCACCGCAACGGTCAACGGCATGTCCAAGGGATATGCCATGACCGGCTGGAGGCTCGGCTATATGGCCGCACCGGAGTGGTTAGCCGAAGCCTGCGACAAAATTCAGTCCCAGTTTACCAGCGGAGCCAGCAGCATAAGCCAACGCGCTGCCCTCGGCGCCTTACTGGCGGGACCTGAACCCATTCAGTATATGGTTGAAGCGTTTAAATCCCGCCGCGACCTCTTCCTAAAGGCTTTGAGTCATGCGCCTAAACTGGGTATTTCAATCAAGTCCTCCGGGGGCCTTTTATGCCTACGTGGATGTCAGAGCCTACTTGAATGAACGCTACCCGAGCTCCAACGACCTGGTCATGTACCTGCTGGAGCATGGCGTGGCAGGCGTACCGGGTGAAGCCTTTGGAACGCCCGGCTACCTGCGCTTTAGCTATGCGGCAAGCCAGCCTGACCTGGATCGTGCCGCGGAACGAATTGTACAAGCCCTCAACGCACTCGAAGATGAGTCCTGAATTCCGTGACCGCGTCAATAAGGTACGCGAGAGAATTAACCTCCGGATTTACGATAGCAAGCCTTTTGTAACCAAATTTTTACGGTACCTGAGCGTACCTCTTTCCCTGACGTCCGTAGGAGCACTTATTGCCTCCTACGGCTATGCCTTGACCGAAGAGCAAATGCAGTGGGTAGGCTTCACCCTAAAATTCACCATCGGATTTTACATTTTTAAGTACTTCTCCGAACTTTTCTACGACTTCAGTCCGGTTGATTACGTGCGCAGAACTCGATTTGAATTCAT
>JBEEMM010000064.1:0-7538 GCA_041192685.1 Bacteroidota bacterium
TTTTCTCTGGCTGTTGAGTGGCTCAACATTCGCGGCGGAATGCGCAAGGGCACTAAGGATAATAAGTAGGCAAGGGAGCGCTATTCCTTGCTTTGGGCGGCCTAAACTTCGTGCACAAAAAGGTCGCGGTCGAACCGCACGCGTGGTCCATAGACTCCGGTCGATGCGCGCTTACCGGCCGAAATAACCATGCATATTTGAGCATCCTTTGGCAGATGCAGCAAGCGCTTGACCCGGAGTCCGTCCATGCCTTCCATAGGGCAGCTGTCGTAGCCTTGGGCGCGAAGGGCGAGCATGAGAGTTCCGCATGCCAGGGCGGTAGACTTTTGGGCCCAGGTCCCCATGCCGCTCCGAGAAAAAGGTCCGCGAGGAATAGGCTTGTAAAGGCCTATTAGATAAACCCAAAGCGATTTAAATGGGCCATAGATGCCCCAAGGCCCCATATTGTAGGCCAAGGGAACAATTTTGCGGTAGTACTGATAGGCTGCCTTGAGCCGAACCTTGCGGCTTTCGTCAAATTTGGCCAGCATGAGGGCATTGGTTAGGCGCCAACGGTCTGGGCGGGCAACGGCCACGATAAGTTCTTGGGCGGTTCGCGCGGCAGGTTGGTTGAGGCAGTACTCCACGAGTTTGGCTTTTTTCTCTTTATCGCGGACCCAATAAAATTCCCAGGACTGGAGGTTGCTCGAGTTGGGGGCAAGCAGGGCGAGGCGAAGGCACTCGCGCATGACCTCCTCGGGTATGGCATCTTCGGTAAAAATCCTAACGCTCCGGCGGCTCTCTACCACTGCTTTAAACGCTTCTGCGTCTACGTCAATTGCAGGCTCTTGGTAGCCGTGTTTCGGGGCATCCTTAAAAATATCGACGCTGCTGCTTTCTTTAGCCATAAGAACCTTTATTAAAGGAACAAGTTACGTTCTACCTTAGTTTCATGCAGCGCGAAGAATCCGGTACGTTAGAATTTAAGTTGCGCATCGACAGCCAGCAAAAAATCGCAAAAACCCTCGTTGCCTTTGCCAACGGGGAGGGTGGACGCATCGCAATTGGAGTACGCGACAACGGCTCGGTTGCGGGCTGCAATGTCGAAGAGGAATTTCACATGATAGAGGGGGCCGCACAGCGCTTTACTCGCCCCGAAGTGCCATGCACTGCGCAGCAAGAACGCTGGGACGGAAAATTGGTGCTCGTGGTGACCGTTCCGCCCTCAGTAGTTCGCCCCCACGAGGCTCAAATTGAAGGTACGGAGCACTGGCTGGCCTTCGTGCGGCGTGGCGCGGCAAATTTCAAGGCCAACCGGGTACTGCTGGAGGCCATGTCGCTGCGTTCTCGGGAGGCTGTTCAGGCCAGCGAGTTTCAATTGGATCTTTTGAAGCTGCTTGGTCAAAATCCCTTAAGTGCCTCCGCGCTGGCGAGGGCATCAAAGCTCCCGATTAGGGAGGTAGAAGACGGGCTAGCGGTGCTGCTGCACTGGGGGCAAATTCAGGCAAGTCCGGTGGAGCAGGGTTGGCGCTACACCGCCGTGTAGTAATGGCTCCAAACAGCTCCAAAACCTAGGTTATCTTTGAGTTTCATGCTGCCAAGACCCTTTATCCACTTGCAATAATGCCCGATTGGAACCCCACCACTCTAATTGCGCTCGCGGTGGCGGCAGAAACATTCAGTTTACTGCTTTTTGGTCGTGCCAATACCCTTTGGCGAAGTCCCGGAATGACTACCCAGCCCCAGCGTTTTTTGCTGCTTCGCTCTCTGCTTGCCTTGCTTTGGGTTCACCTTGGCGCAGCCTTATTGGCTCCCGGAGGCCTCGCGGCAAACTACCCCGCCCTTAACCTAGGCATTCTACCCCTGCTGGCCTTGGGAATGCTCGGTGGCCTCGGCCTCCTTCTGTTTGCTCTGAGCATCCGATCCATGCCAGCCCAACTGGTTTTTTTTGGTGGCAGCCTCCACCTGGTCGTGGGCGTTTTGGTCGGGTGGTTTTTGGGCGAGTCCCTTTCAATTTCTCGCGCTATTATCATCGGACTCCTTTTGCTGGCCCAACTCACCGTGCTTTGGAATGATCGTTTTTCTTGGCGCCAATCATGGGGTAAAGGGAGCTTATTGCCCTTTGCCGTGGGAGCTATTTGGGGCACCTACTTCCCCTTGCTGGGGCTCGCCATCAACCGATGGGGTTTTTGGCCAAGCCTGATTGCCTCGGAGTGGGCCGTGATGCTGCTCATGCTGGCATGGGCCCTTAGTCGCCCCGCAGGCACCTGGCGGGATTCGTCCATGTGGCGTAGCATGACCGAACAGTCGCTTCTGAGTTCGGTAGGTCAAGCGCTCTCGGGCCTTGCCCTGTGGTGGGGCGGGGTCATACTGCACAGCATACTTACGAACTTTAACATTGTAATCAATAGCTTCATTTTTAGACTTCGCTTCGGCGAAGCCCTGCGAACGAGGTATCTTTTGTACTTTGCCTTGTACATCGCCTTTGCCGCTGCGCTAGTTTTTAGTTTTTAGACCAGTCGCTAGCACAACAATGAAGGCAGTTACCATGGGTACGTTTTGGGCATGGCTTCCCGTAGGCCTAAATTGCAGGCCGTGAAGCAGGTCACCCTCATTATTCCTACCCTCAATGCGGCAGACAGCCTCGCTCGCTGCATTAATTCCTGCCGCGGACTCTATGACGAGTTGCTCCTGGTCGACTCTCTGTCGACCGACGAGACCTGCACCATTGCGGAGGGCTTGGGTGCGCGAATCATCGCTAGGGAATACGAGAATTCCGCATCCCAAAAGAACTGGGCGATTCCGCAGGCTTCGCATCCATGGATCCTGCTGCTCGACGCAGACGAATGGTTAAGCCCTGAGTTGCATGCTGAAATTGCGGCATGGCGTGCGAGTTCGGCAGCGGAGCCGCACGATGGCTATTGGATTTATCGGGCCAACCACTTTTTAGGCCGGCGTGTGCATTTTTCTGGCTGGCAGGGAGACAAGGTAATTCGCCTCTTTCAACGCGACCGCTGCCGGTATGCCCCCAAGCAGGTTCACTCCGAAATAGATACCTCAGGAACGGTGGGGCGCTTGACGCATCGCATGAACCACAATTCCTTTGTGGACCTTGATTCCTGGGAGGCAAAACTTCGCCGGTACTCAGAGTGGCAGGCCAATGACTACGACGCTCGCACACCGCGCATCACGCCCTACCATACTATAGTCAAGCCCGCTTGGCGGTTCTTAAAGCACTTTCTATTACAGGGCGGAATTTTTGACGGCTACGTAGGCTACAAGGTCTCTTCTTATGCAGCATGGGCCGTTTGGCTCCGCTACGACGTGCTCCGCCGGCGACGCACGAGCGTCAATTAGCCAGTTACTCGTGCTTGAGTACCTTGATGATCTGTCCGTTGCTGCAGTGCAGAATGCGCAGACCGGGTGCTTCTGCGTCGGTATACCGAAGCGTCTCACCAGCCTCAATTCGGTGCTGCTCAAGAAGCTGCCCGTAGGCGTTGTATACGGTTATGACGAGTTCAGTGGCTCCAGAATTCACCATCGACAACTCTGAGGTAAAGGGGTTGGGGTAGGCGAGGAGCCCAGCACGCAGACTGGCCTCAGGCCCGTTTAATACTCCGGAATTCGAAGCATTTGGGCTCGCGAATTGGTCAAAAACCACCCAGGTAAAGGCGTCGTCGTAGCGTCTACCAAAGGACTGATCGGGCATGAGGGGAGGGATGCGTACTTCATCAAGGCGCACCCAGCTTCCGTTGGATTGGGCGTTCAGGGCCAAACCCTCGCCGTCTTGGTCCAGTTTAAAGTCGAGTGCCCGGGTGAAGCCGGTTCCGCCCGCAGCCCAAAAAAGGAGGCGGCCGTTGGCGGGAATGCTCTGGCCGTTAAGCGAAGCCTTGCCGGGATTGGCATCGTTGTCGCTCAAAAAGAGCCCGTTGAGGCTCACGGGGCTCGAGCTTGGATTGCGCAACTCGATCCAGTCCTCGCGCGAGCCATTCGGAGCGACCGGACCCGTCGCGTTGTCGCTGCAGGCCTCGTTGATCAGCACGTTGGGGTAGGCGTAGGTGGCCCAAAATGCGGCGCTGCAGGGAGCTGAAGTGGACGCGTTTTGGTCGTCGGTGGCAGTCACGTAGTAGGTGATTACGCCAACGCTCGCAGGAATAACACCGCCGTAGAGCCGGTCGCCTGCCAGCTCGTCTCCGTGGGTTCCGTCGTCGAAGAGGGTGAGGGATTGCCAGGTTCCGCCACTCGGCTGGTAGTGCAGCACCACGGTAGGATTGGACTCGTCCCAGACTTCGACTTGCACCGGAATCGCACCAATGCCCCCATGGCCCGACAGGCGAGGCGAAAAGACGATTGGCTCGACGTTGCCGCTCGGAACTTGCCCGGCTGTCGCCGCGATCCGTGAAGTCATAAAGGGGTGAATTCCAGATTTCACGTGGGCGCCTGCGGCGACGTCCAGGGCGTTCCAAAAGTCCAGGGAATCGTAGCCGTAGTCCATGGTGCGGTAGGCATCTTCGCCCACAAAGGGAGCGAGCTGGGCGCGCAGTGCCTGGTTGCGGACCTGCCATGCTGGAGCTCCTGTGATTTCTTCAAATTCCTCCAAAAATAATTTGAGCCTCTGTTTGGCTTGAGGATTTGCGATGATTTTGCTGTAAAGCGGGTAGGATCCGTACTGAAATGGAGACCGAGTGGACCAGTCTATATTGAACCAGTCCACACCGAACGTATTGTCAGCATCGTACGAAATGAATTCGATGAGACCGCTGGCGGGGTCCTCGTACAGGTAGAAGTTGTTCTTGTTGAACGAGTGGTTGTCCCAATGGCCCGTGGTGACCTCCCAGGCCAGCCATTTTAAGTAGCTGTTGACGTTGAAAACGGAATCCAGTGCGCACAAGGCCTGGGTGCTTGTCGTGGCGTGAAGTGCGGTAACAAAGCGAGCGAGTCCAGTGTAGTCGTCGGCTGTTTCGTTCGTTTTGAGTTCGTACACCCGCCGTCCGCCCGACGTTAGTTTGTAGCTGTTGGGGTCGGAACCCAAGTTGGTCAAATCCGCCGGCCACAAACATTTATAAAGGTTTCCGGCGTCTCGAGCAAAGCGGTGCTCGACGTAATCGTCGTTGTAGTGCTCAATGTTGGCGTAAAGCCCGTAGGGCTGGCCGTTAATAAAAAGGCGAACGTGGTTCACCCGAGGAGCCGGCATGCCGGCATCTTGAGCCAGCTCCCAGGCTATGCGGGCCCGCATGATGCTTGGGTCGTTGTGCTCTCCGTTGAGGTTCAATTCTTTGACGCCCTGAACTCGGGTACCGGACACAAAGCTGTTGAACGAGATTTTAAAGGACTTTTTGGCACTGGTGCGCGAGGTATTTCCCCTTAGGCGAAATCCGACCTCAATGCCCGCAAGACTTAAGCCCGGAACGGTAAAGGCAAAGACTGCATGGTATTCGTAGTCGCTACTGACGTTGGCAAAAATGGCTGCCAGGCTGTCGGCCGGAAGCGTAATATCGATGCGCGGCACCACGTCGGTGCGGTACAGGCCATTGTCAGGTGGACTTGGGAAGCGCTGCGCCCAGGCAGACTGCGCCGCAAAAATCCCAAAAAGCAGGAGTAGTCTGTACATAGCCTAAAGGTCCGACCTAGAGAACCCGGAGGGTGATTTCGTCCAAAAAAATAAACGAAGCTCCACCTTTGCCAGGATGCCATTCTGGCATGCCGCCGGGGTTGCTCAGGCGAATGGTGACCGAGCTTAGTTCGCTCTTTTTGCGGGACTTCAAAACCACAAGGCTTCTCAAAATGGTACTGGGCTCCTCAGAAAGCGCCCTTGATTCAAGATCAATGCGTCCCGTGCTGCTTCGTCCATTGGCGAAATGGGCCACGACTTC
Organism: Bacteroidota bacterium; assembly: GCA_041192685.1. Lineage (GTDB taxonomy): Bacteria > Bacteroidota > Bacteroidia > Flavobacteriales > Schleiferiaceae > TMED14. Next base: position 5,853 of record JBEEMM010000064.1, read on the forward strand.
GATGGTACTGGGCAGAGCAATCCACGACTTGATGTCCTTGAGCAAGCCAATTTCAACTTCGATCTCTTTGCCTAACCTCTTGGTGCTGCTGCGCAATTCGACGACCAGGTCCTCGCCTTGAACGCCGGTCCATTCGCCCTTGCGCCAATCCACGTCGCCGAGCACGCCGTCCACAATACTTGCGGAACCTGGGCTATACTGTGGATTTGGATTCCCTGAGGTGATTTGGGCCGTCCAGTCGTTGGGCTTTTTGGTGCTCAGCGCCACGGACCGATGCTGCGTCAGTCCGTCGCCGCGTTCCAATCGGCGGCTTTCGCTTAGGATTTCTTCAACCCCGTCTATTGACGCGGTGGTTTCGGTCTCAAAACGCCGGGCAACGCGGATTCTCGGAGCAGGCTGTACCTCGCCCGCAATGCCGTGCTCCACGTTGCGGTAGGGGTTCAATTTTGTAGCGGACTCCGCATGACGCATCGCAAGGAATTTGGACTGGATCAAATCCTTGTGATCTAAAAAACTCTGGGCAAGCACCTGGCCCGGGTTGCTCGAGTGCTCATAGCCACTGTAGAAGGCGCCGCTCCCGACCCGCTTCAAGTCGGTATGGAGCCCTGTGGCGCGAAGCGCTACACGCTCCCAGTGCATTGCGCCCATGGCATACCTAGCCTCGCCAGGAACTAAGGGATAAATTCCCCAAGAACTCATCACGTACCACGAAGACATTTGGCCGCAGTCCTCGTTGCCTTGGTATCCGTCGGGCTGGTCGCTGTACATAGTGTTCAGTATTTCACCGATGCGCTCCTGACCCTGGCTCGCTTTATTGGTGGCGGAATAAAGCCATGCAATGTGGTGGGAGGGTTCGTTGCCATGAGCATACTGCCCAATCAAACCAGTAATGTCTGCTTGTTCGCGGCCTACAGTGGCAGAAGGAGCTGTAAAGAGCGCGTCCAATTGGCCTTCAAGGCTGCGTCCCTGGGCAGCGAGCATCCGTTGCCAGCGAGCCAAATCGTGCACTGGGGCAAAGCTGTACTGCCATGCGTTGGCCTCCGTGTAGTGGCTGTTCACCTCGCGCGGCTCAAAGCGCGCCATAAAGTCTCCATTGTCGCGCGGACGCATTAGTCCCGTTTCGGGGTCAAGCAAGCTAACCCATCCCTGGCTGCGCCGCCAGAAATGCTCGGCGATATCACCTCGCCCAAGTCGCGCGGCGGTCCACGCGATCGTTGCGTCGTCGTAGCTGTACTCTAGCGTCTTCGAAACACTTTCGGACTCGTCCTGAATACTCAGATACCCGTTCTTACGGTAGGTTGGAATGCCAAAAACAGGGCTTTCTGCGGTAGCAATCATGGCCTTCATCAACCGTTGCGAATCCACGGCGTAGCCTTTGGCCTGAGCGTCGGCCAGCACACTCACGCTGTGGTAGGCAATCATGCAGTCGGTCTCGTTTGCGGCCAATTCCCAAACCGGCAGGCGGCCAGACTGGTCAAAATGATCGAGCATCGTGGCGATGAAGTCCCGGGTGCGCTCGGGCTGTACCAGCGCATAAAGCGGATGCGCCGTTCGGTAGGTGTCCCAGAGCGAAAACACCGTGTAGTGTGCATGCTCGGTGTCTTGGTGAATTAGACCGTCCATTCCGCGGTAGCGCCCGTCCGCGTCGCTCCACAGGTTTGGAACACTGAACGCGTGGTAGAGCGC
>JBEEMM010000065.1:0-7484 GCA_041192685.1 Bacteroidota bacterium
CCTTAGGGACATCAAGACCCGACGCGATACCCTTGAGGTTCAGTTTCTCGCCGGAGACTACCTCGTGCCGGCCAATCAATCGCACCGCCGCTACCTCGCCGAGGCCCTCGAAGCCGATGCCCCAGACGGGCTTCTTGCCTGGGGGTTTTTTAATGCCGTGCTGCAGCAAAAAGAAGGATTCAGCGGCTACGCCTTTGAGGACACTGCCGCCAAACTGTTGCGCGAGCGCCCTGCGCTCAAGGCGGCCCTGGAGGCAAAAAAAGCCTCCGATTCAGACTTTTTAGGCGACGGTGAGGCCCAACTCAACTGGCTGTTCAAGCAAACCGAGTACTACGAACTTCGCCACCGGAGGTACCCGGTCTACAAGCTTTTTTAACGGACCGTCGCCCCAACCGGCAGGTCGCCGTCGGGCTGCACAAAGGCCAGCTTGCCCGTTTCGGGGTTGTCGGCCATCAGGATCATTCCCTGGGATTCGATGCCGCGCATTTCGCGAGGAGCGAGGTTTGCAAGCAGAATCACTCGACGGCCCACCACGTCTTCGGGCGCAAAATGCTCCGCAATGCCGCTCAGTACGGTGCGGCGGTCTATGCCTGTGTCGAGGGTTAGCTTGAGCAGTCGGTCGGCCTTGGGAACGCGTTCGGCCTCGAGCACCAGGGCTACCCTAAGGTCTAGGGGAGCAAATTGATCAAAGGTGATTTCGGGCGCAAGGGGCGCAAGGGGAGTTGATGCCTCTGTCATGCTTGTTTGGTTTGCAGCCGATGCAGCATGCAGCTTCGCGCGCTGTGCTTCGACCTGGTCGTCTTCTATTTTTTGAAACAATAATGCGGACTCTCCAAGGGCAGTGCCCACCGGAACCCAGGGGCCGGTTCCCGCCAAGTCTGCAAAGGTCAGGGCGGGGGCGCCGCCGAGCATGACGCGAATGCGTTCCGCGCTAAAGGGCATAAACGCTTCGAAGACTGCCGCAAGGGCTGCTACAAGTTGGGTGGCTACGCCAAGGATTGCTTCGGTGCGGGCCAGGTCGGTCTTTATCGTCTGCCAGGGCGCCTCGTCGGCTAGGTACTTGTTGCCCACTCGAGCCAAGTCCATGGCATGGCCGAGGGCTTCGCGGAACTTAAATGCCTCAAGGGCTTCGGATACTCGTGCGGACTGGATCGCTACGGCCGCCAGTGCCTCGAGGTCCTGGGGTGCCGATCCCGGGGCAGGAACCCTTCCGCCACAAAATTTATGGTTGAGGACCATGACCCGGTTCACCAGATTGCCCAAAACCGCCACCAGCTCGGAGTTATTGCGCTGCTGAAAGTCGGCCCAGGTGAAGTCGTTGTCTTTGGTCTCGGGCATCGTAGCGGTTAAAACATAGCGCAAAACGTCCTGCTGGCCGGGGAAGTCCGCCAAATAATCGTGCAGCCAGACCGCCCAATTGCGCGAGGTCGATAGCTTTTGGCCCTCAAGATTGAGAAACTCGTTGGCCGGAACCTGGTCGGGCAGAATGTATCCGCCGTGCTGCATCAGCAAGGCCGGGAATATCACGCAGTGAAACACGATGTTGTCTTTGCCGATAAAGTGCACCAGGCGGGTCGACGGGTCCTTCCACCAGGTTTCCCAGTCCTTGCCCTTAAGCTCTTGAACGGCAGTAACGTAGCCCAGGGGTGCGTCGAACCAAACGTAGAGTACTTTTCCCTCGGCTCCCGGGACGGGAACGGGTACGCCCCAGTCCAAATCACGCGTCATGGACCGCGGCTGTAGGCCGTCGCCCGCGTCAAGCCAGCTTAAGGTTTGACCGTAGACGTTGGGCTTCCACTCGGGGTGCGAGGTGATGTAGCGCCGCAGGTCGTCTGAGAGCTTGTCCAGGGGTAAAAACCAGTTGGTGGTGGCCTTGAGCACCGGCGTAGCGCCGCTAAGGGTAGAATGCGGATTAATTAAATCGGTAGGATTCAGGGTCGTGCCGCATTGTTCGCACTGGTCGCCGTAGGCTGCGTCGTGGCTGCAGCGCGGGCAGGTGCCGGTGATGTATCGGTCGGCCAAAAATTGCTCGGCCTCGGGGTCGTAGTACTGGTCCGTTTGGCGCGCTTCAAATACCCCTTTGTCGTAGAGTGTTTTGAAAAAATCCGACGCGACCTTGTGGTGGGCTTCGCTGCTGGTGCGAGAATAGTGGTCAAAAGCGATTCCAAAGTCCGCAAGCGCGTCGCGCATCATAAAATGGTACCGGTCTACAATTTCGCGCGGACTCACTCCCTCTTTGCGCGCCTTCATGGTAATGGCCATTCCGTGCTCGTCGGAACCGCAGACGAAGGCGACCTCTTCGCCTTTTAAACGCTTAAAACGCACATAAATGTCCGAGGGCAGGTAGCAACCCGCCAGGTGACCCAAGTGAATCGGCCCGTTCGCATAGGGGAGTGCGGCCGTTACTAAAGTGCGTTTGAATTCCGACGCCATAGGGCAAAGGTAAACTACCTTGGTGGCCGCAATGGTCCGCATTCCTGCCTTCCTCAAGCCCGGCGACCGCATCGCCCTGATTAGCCCGAGTCGCTTTGCGGAACCCGAACAAATTGCTGCTGCTGAGGACTTTGCATCTGCCCACAACTGGCAAATTATTGCTGCGCCCGGCCTGGGAGCCTCAGAGGGCCAGCTCGGCGGGAGCGATCAAGCCCGCGCAGACCAAATCAATGCTGCCTTGGCTGACCCCAAAGTGCGCGCGGTTTGGAGCGTGCGGGGCGGGTACGGTGCGGTGCGCGCGGTCGATCTTATTGACTGGAGCCTTCTGGACCGCGACCCAAAGTGGCTCGTCGGATTCAGCGACTTCACGGTGCTGCTTGCCCACTCTTTAAGTAAAAATTACGCGTCGATGCACGGCCCCATGGCCATTCAGCTTGCACGAACGGCCAGCGACGAAACGTTTGAAGCGCTTGCAGGCGCCTTAAAAGGGTCGCCTAAAATGCTTAAAACCTCGTTCGACGGACCTGATTTCAGCCTGCAAGGGCCTCTGATTGGGGGTAATTTATCGGTGCTTTACAGCCTATTGGGCTCCTCGAGCTTCCCTGACCTGAGCGGATGCATCCTTGCCATCGAAGACCTCGACGAGTACCACTACCACCTGGACCGCATGATGCAGGGACTGCGAAGGGCTGGTGTTTTTAATGGCCTGGCGGCGGTGGCGGTAGGCAGCTTCAGCGACCTGAAGGACCACGAAGTTCCCTTTGGCCGAAGCTGGTCTCAAATAGTGCGCGACGCCATTCCCTCGGGAATTCCCGTGGTAGAAGGCTTGGGCTTTGGGCACGAGAGCCGTAATCTTACGTTTATCCACGGCTTGGCCCACGAACTTAGCGCAACTTCGGGGCATGCAGTACTCCGTCCCCTCCTGCCCTCTGCCTGAGGGTTTAGTTCGTTCCAATCCTCTTGTTAAGCAGCTCGCCATTGCGCCGCCCGAGCGCCGAGCCCGCGGCCTTGAGGCTGAAGAGGTAGCCATTGATTTTTACCAGTCTCAGGGCTGCAGGGTTCTGGCCAAAAACTGGCGCTTCCGCAAGTACGAGGTAGATCTGATTTTGGCGGAACCCGACGGCGGCACCTGGCTTGCGGTAGAGGTGAAGTTCCAGTCTCGCCTCACCGACTTTGCTCCCTGGAACCGCAGTCAACTTCACCGTATTCAGCGGGCCGCAGCCGCATTTGGACGCAAAAATCAGTACTTGGGTTCATGGCGCATTGATCTAGTTCGCTGCCACGGTTCCCCCGTTAGGGTGGTCGAGGTTCGCGAAGGCGGTTGGCCTGGTTTTTAGTTACTGGCTTCTGGTTGCCAGCCGCTAGTTGCTAGCTTCCAGTTTCTAGTCACTAGTTGCTTGCCAACGAGCTAAATTGCCAAAACACTACCTTTGTAGCGTGAATCCCCGCAAACCCCGGCCCAACGACGAGCAAAGCGCGTCCCAGCCCAAGCCCGCTGAGAAGCGGCCTGCCGCCCGAAGCCCACGAACCGAATTCCAAGGTCCCAGGACCGAAGGCTCGGGTGATGGTGCCCGTAGAACTTCTGCCCGCCCCTCGGCGCGAGGCCCAAGAACAGACGGTCCTTCGAGGCCCCAAGGCGACGACCGCGGATTCCAAACAGGCCGACCCAGTCGACCCGACCGACCCTCTGGCGACGACCGCGGATTCCAAACAGGCCGACCCAGTCGGCCCGACCGACCCTCTGGCGGCGACCGCGGATTCCAAACAGGCCGACCCAGTCGACCCGACCGACCTACCGGCGGCGACCGCGGATTCCAAACAGGCCGACCCGTTCGGCCCGACCGCATGGGCGGAGCAACCAAGACTTTTGGTCCCAGAAAGTCCTTTGACGGACCGAGATCCTCCTTCCCAAAGCCTTCTTTCTCGAAGCCAAGCTTTCAAAGACCAGGAGCTAACGGCCCTGCGGCCAATGGTCCTGCGGCCGGTGGTCAGACTCCGCACGAGCCATGGAACCTTGAAGGCCTTGGACCCAAGCACTTCAGCGGCGAAGGCCGACTTCACCCCAAGTACGGATCCGAAAGCAGCGAACGCCCCCGCGCATCGAATTTGACCCCCGAAGGATGGCGCAAGCCCACCGGAAGGCCCAAGTTCAAAACCGCCGAGGAGTACGCTCCCGACAGCGACCACATGAGGCTTAACCGCTACCTGGCTCACGCTGGAGTTTGCTCTCGCCGAGAGGCAGACACCCTTATTGCTCAAGGTTTGGTCACTATAAACGGCAAAGTGGTTATGGACATGGGCATCAAAGTGGGGCCGGGTGACGACGTGCGCTATGCGGGCGAACGCCTCAAAAGCGAACGCAAAATGTATGTTTTGCTCAACAAGCCCAAGGGTTTTATCACGACCGTAGACGACGAACGAGCGCGCAAAACCGTAATGGATTTGGTGGGCAAGGCCTGCCGCGAGCGCATCTACCCCGTCGGTCGCCTTGATCGTTCCACCACCGGAGTTCTGCTGCTGACCAACGACGGCGCCATGGCCAAGAAACTGACGCATCCGAGCCACGGAGCTAAGAAAATTTATCAGGTAACGCTCGATAAACCCTTTAGTCCGCTCGATGCGGAACGCCTTAAGCAAGGAATCAACCTTGAAGACGGCCCAGCGCACGTCGACAAACTTGAATTCCCTGATCCCGAAAATCCCTTTGAAGTTGGCGTTGAGGTCCACATTGGCCGCAACCGTATTGTGCGCCGCCTGTTTGGTGCGCTCGGCTACGAGGTCCTCAAACTGGACCGCACGGACTTTGCCGGCCTGACCAAAAAGAACCTCTCTCGCGGAGAGTGGAGGCTGCTCTCTGAAAAAGAAGTTGCCTTCCTCAAAATCCAGCAGTAAATGCGCCGAGCCCTTCGCATCCTCCTCTGGGTTTTAGCCATTGCAACGGCGGCCTTGGGAGGCCTGGCGGGCTATGTGTACAGCCATCAGGATGAGCTCAAGGGTGCAATGCTCACGGCGGTTAACGGTCGCCTGAACAGCCCCGTGCAAATTGGCGGACTTGAGGTAGACCTCTGGGCCCAGTTCCCCGACGTGTCGCTCCGGTTTGAAAAGGTCTTGGTGCCCGACCCGCAAATTCCAAGCGATACTCTTGCCTTTGCCTCGAGCGTTTTTGCTCAGTTTGACCTCTTAAAGGCCATTCGGGGAACCTACATAATGCAGCGCATAACCCTAAAAGACGGCCGCCTGAAACTTCGCTGGAACGCAGACGGGAGCAACAACTACAGCATTTTTAAGGAGGACCAAAGCGATTCCGACCAGGCAGCCGTGCAGCTCGATGGTCTGACCCTGCTCAATACCAAAGTGAGCCTGAGCGGGCAGGGCAATCCCCCCTGGAGCCAGACCTTTTTGGCGGAGCGCGTCCGCGCACGAGGAAGCCTTGACTCAGAGGCTTTTGCTGCGGAACTCGACTGGGAACTTTGGGTTCCGAACCTTGCCGCCAAACCCCTCCGCATTGAGGGCAAGGCAGAAATGAACGGATCAGAGGGTCAGTTTGCCGTTGAGAACGGAACATTAAACATAGCCGGCTGGCCGCTCGCGCTCGAAGGGGCACTGCGCGACGGTGAGGGCACTTGGCTCATGACCGCCGAAGACCTCGACGTTGCCAAGGTGGTCGCTTTGATTCCCAAGGCCCTTCTGCCCGACCCAGAAACCCTTCAAATCGATGGCCTTCTGAGCGTCAAGGCCCAGGCCAAAACCAATGCCAAGGGCAGCCGCCTTAGGGTCGACGGCACCTGGTCACAGGGCCGACTAACCTCTGGCCCCTTCGAATTCTCGGGTATTGCCGCGGCCATTCACTTTGACAACGGAGCGCAGGCGCGCGCAGCCAGTTCAGAACTTGAAATTGACCTGAGCACCGCGCAAAGCAAGGCAAGCCAAATCAAGGGACTCTTTAAATGGAGCAACTTCGAGGCACCAGACCTGAGCTTTGATGGAACCGCAAACCTCGCAACCTCAGAATTCCTGAGCTGGGTAGGCATAGAAACTTGGGAAGAATCCAGCGGAAGCGCCAGCGGTAGCATCGGATTCCGCCAGCACTACGCCAACCTTGACGAGCTGGGCAGCAATGGCGTTTGGGGCGGAATGTGGTCTGGAACCCTCACATTCAGCCCGGGCCAATGGCGTCCGCAGGGCAACAAAATGCCCCTGGAAGTGCGCGGAGGCGAAGTTCAGCTCGACGGACAGGACCTAAACCTAAACAACTGGAGCATTGTACTGGGAAGGTCCGACGCGATAGTTAATGGAACAGTGCGCAATGCCTTAAACGATTTGGGAATGGCCCACGACCTTCAGATTCGGTCCAAGCAGCTCAATGCCAGCGAATTAATGGACTCTGAAGTGTGGAACGGCCTCTGGACCGGCCCTACCAATCCCGAGGATCCCGATTTTAATGACCCCTATCGACTAGAAATCCGCGCGAACCGCATTCACTACCAAGACCTTCATCTGGCCGATGTTCAGGCAGACATCCTTGGACGCGGACTCAACTTTAGCTTTAGGAATGCACTCCTTAGTATGGGAGGTGGGCAAATTCGAGGAAGTGGCCAATGGACTGCAGCGCAGCCCGACGGCGGACATTTAAGCACGCAAATGCAGCTGCAGCGTGTGCGGCTGAGCACGTTCATGCGTGAAGTCCGCAACTTCAATCAAAGCACCGTAACCGCGGACAACATCGACGGAACCCTGGACGCTTCCCTGCAGCTTCAATGCGATTTTGACGCGAACTACGACTGGGACCCTAAGAGCCTGATAGCCGAGGTTCAATTCAGCCTTGAGGGCGGACGGCTGCGTGGCATTGAGGCCCTTCAGCAGCTTGCACGCTATGCCGAAGTTGAAGACCTCAAGGACGTGCGCTTCGCCCCTCTTCGGAACAGCATTTACATCTCCCAGCAGCGAATTCTGATTCCCGAAATGCTGCTTGAAAACAATGCCCTCCAGCTGAAAGTAGCCGGAACCCACGGATTTGACCAAATCGTGGACTACCGTTTTGAACTTCAGCT
>JBEEMM010000066.1:0-7445 GCA_041192685.1 Bacteroidota bacterium
AAGACTTCTTGTTTTTTTTCAACGACGCCAAGGGCAACCAAAGCCGCTGGGCCGAGGGCAAGTCGCCACGGGTGATGCGTCAGGCTGCCCGAGGATGCCTCGCAATGGTCCGCATGAAACCCGACGGAAGCCTGACCTACCACCAAGTTATCGACAATTCCAAGGAGCGTTCGGTGCTGCTGCCCACGCGTGGAACCACGTTTATCGACTACCCGGGAGAGGTCGTGATGCCGGGACTTAAGCGCGGACGCTGGGTCTTTATGAGTCTTCGCCCAGAGCGCAACTGATGGAGGCTAAACCAGACTTCAGGAGCCTTCGTCGCGAAGAGGTAAGGGCTCATTTTGCCGCATGGGCGGAGCCCGCCTACCGCGCGGACCAGGTCTACGATTGGCTTTGGTCCAAGGGCGCCCAGAGCTTCGAAGAAATGAGCAACCTGCCCAAGGCTCTTAGGACTAAACTGACCGAAGAATTTGAGTTCCGGCCCCAGCGCATTGAGTCGGTGCAGCGTTCGACCGACGGAACAATTAAGAATGCCGTGCGCCTGCACGACGGGCTTGTGGTGGAGAGCGTTCTGATTCCGACCGAGAAGCGCATCACGGCCTGCGTGTCGAGCCAAGTGGGCTGCGCCATGGGCTGTGCATTCTGCGCCACGGCCCGCCTCAAGCGAATGCGCAACCTCGAGCCCGACGAGATTTATGACCAAGTAAGGGCCATCGACGAGCAAGGAAGGTCCGAGTTTGGTCGCCCCCTCACCAACATTGTGTTTATGGGCATGGGAGAGCCCCTCATGAACTACAAAAACACGATCGAGGCCATCGACCGCATTACCTCGCCCAAGGGCTTGGGAATGTCGCCCAAACGCATCACCTTGAGCACCGTGGGCCTGCCCAAGATGATACGCAAGCTGGCCGACGACGGGGTAAAGTTCAACCTGGCCGTTTCGCTCCACAGCGCCCGAGATGAGGTGCGCGCCAAAATCATGCCCGTCAACGACGTGGCACCCATTGAAGAACTGCGTTCCAGCCTAGAGTACTGGTACGCCGCGACCAAGCGCAAGGTCACCTTTGAGTATGTGGTCTGGCGTGACGTCAACGACCAGCCCGAAGACATCCGCGCCCTGGTGGAGCTGGCCAAGCGCGTGCCCTGCAAGGTGAACCTGATCGAATACAATTCTATTGGAGACGAGCGCTTTCGTCAAGCTTCCCCCGAGGTGCTGCAGGATTACGTAGACGCCCTTGCGCGAATTTCGGTCTTGGCTAAGGTGCGGCATTCTCGCGGCAAAGACATCGACGCAGCATGCGGACAGCTCGCGAACAAAAAACTCCCTGCCGAACTTAATTCTTTGGAATAAAAGCACCTTCGGCGCCAAGCCTTGGGAACTAACTTTACCACTATGACCAAATCAATCCTGCTCGAGGCCATCGCTTCGGTAGCCAATGCCAGCGGAAAAGGACTTTTGGCGGATTCCGGCCACGTCAAGAACCTCCAAATTTTTGAGGGAGAGGTCATTCTCGACGTGGTCAGCGACTCGGCTGCCTTGGCCCAAAAAAAACGGCTTGAAGTGGATTTGCTCAAGGCGGTTCATCGCATTGACCCTAAAATTAAGGTCACGATCAATCTTGAGGTTCGCAACCCTGCCCCGGCAGAAAGCTCCAACCTTTTGCGCGGCAAACCCATCGCCGGCGTCGAGCACGTCGTGGCAGTCGCTTCGGGCAAGGGCGGCGTAGGCAAGTCCACGGTCACGGCCAATTTGGCCGTTTCTCTAGCCAATATGGGCTTTAGCGTGGGCATTCTCGATGCCGACATCTACGGCCCGAGCATGCCCATCATGTTTGACGTGCAGCGCGCCATTCCGGGCGGAATTGAGGTCGACGGCCAGCGCAAAATGGATCCGGTCGAGGCCTATGGCGTCAAAATCATGTCCATCGGATTTTTTGCCGCAACCGACCAAGCGGTGGTTTGGCGCGGACCCATGGCCACCAAGGCCCTGAATCAAATGCTTCAAGAAACGCACTGGGGGAGCCTTGACTTTTTGCTGGTCGATCTTCCTCCCGGCACCGGAGACATTCACCTCAGCCTGGTTCAGGCCCTGCCCGTGAGCGGAGCCGTGGTGGTGAGCACTCCACAGCTTGTTGCCCTGGCCGACGCCCGCAAGGGAGTCGGAATGTTCCGCATGGATGCCATTCAAATTCCGGTTCTTGGAATCGTGGAAAACATGGCCTACTTCACGCCGCCCGCACACCCCGAGGAGCAGTACCACCTGTTCGGCCGCCATGGCGCTCGAAGCTTGGCCGAGCAACTCGACGTTCCCTTCTTGGGTGAGCTTCCCTTGGTCCAGTCCATTCGCGAGGCCGGAGACGTGGGCCGACCCGCCGCACTCCAGCAAGACGGCAGCGTGCGCGATGCCTTCATCGAACTCGCGCGCAACGTAGTTTCTTCGCTTGCAGACCGCGTTTCGAACCTTCCGCCCACCGAGGCAGTGCGAATTACTACCATGGCCGGATGCCAAACCAAAAAGCGCCAAGTATGACCCTCGAACAACGCATTGAGCAGGCATTGGCCGAGGTAAGGCCCTACCTCGAGAGCGACGGCGGCGGCATTGAATTGGTGCGAATCGAAGCGCCTCGGGTATACGTGCGCCTGCTCGGAGCCTGCCAGGACTGCAGCGTCAACCACACCACCATGAAGCTCGGGGTTGAAAACAGCATTCGAAGCCATGCTCCCGAAATTGAAGAAGTTGTTGCTTTAGACTATGGAGCCTAGCGTCGTTGTTTTGCTCGCGGGCGATTCGGGCGACGGAATTCAGTTGCTCGGCGGAGAACTGGTCCGTGCTGCGGCGCAGTCGGGCCGCGACGTGCGGACTTTCTCCGATTTTCCGGCCGAAATCCGTGCTCCACAGGGCACCTTGAACGGCGTTTCGGGCTTTCAGTTTCGAATTGCTTCCGAAACCATTCACGAGCCCGGCAGTTCCGCAGACTGCTTGGTCGCCTTCAACGCTGCGGCCTATGTGAAGTACCGAGACCGCCTCAAGCCAGGCGGCTTGCTTGTTGCGGCCCAAGAGGGATTCGATGCAAAGAGTTTGGCTCTGGCGAAGCTTGCTGCAGGCCGTGACCTTCTTGCCGAGGCGGCCGAACAGTTTCGTGTGCTTAATCTGCCGGTCAAGGACCTAACCTTGGGTGCTCTGCGCGAGCTTAAGCTCGGACAGCGCGACGCGATGCAATCCCGCAACATGCTGGTACTGGGCGTGCTCGTTTGGATGTATGGCATTTCTGCCGAAGCGGTCGAGGCCGAGCTGCGAAGCCGATTCAAAAACAACCAAGGCAATCTTCTGGCCTACCGCGCAGGCTTGAATTTTGCAGAAACCCTTGAGGTTCAGGACTACCGTGTGGCCCTTCCCGTCAACTCGGTGGAACGCGGAACCTTTAAAACGATCAACGGCTCTCAGGCTCTTGCCCTTGGGCTCGCGGCGGCAGCACACCAGCTTGGCCGGCCGATGCTCTACGCGAGCTACCCGATTACGCCGGCCTCTGAAATTCTGCACGAACTGGCCAGGCTGCAGCCCCAATTCATTACCCTCTTTCAGGCCGAAGACGAGATAGCCGCGGTAACCTCGGCCATCGGGGCCTCCTTCGCGGGCGGACTCGGCGTCACGGCGTCCTCAGGGCCCGGGCTTAGCCTAAAGTCCGAGGGACTTGGACTTGCGGTAATGACCGAGCTGCCCTTGGTTCTTATTGACGTTCAGCGGGGCGGACCCTCCACAGGCCTGCCCACCAAAACCGAGCAAAGCGATTTGAATCAGGCACTGCATGGCCGTCACGGCGAAGCACCCTTGCCCGTCTTGGCTGCTCGAAGCTCAGCCGATGCCTTTGACGCTGCAATCCTTGCCGCCAAGATTGCCGTGGAGTGCATGACTCCCGTAATTCTGCTTTCGGACGCGTACATCGCCGGCAGTGCCCAACCCTGGCGTATTCCGGAGGTTGCGGAACTTCCCAGCATCACCGCTCCCAGTGCAAGGGCCAGCGACCTTCCCTACGCCCGCGATGAGCACGGGGTTAGGCCTTGGGTGGCCCCCGGAACCGCAGGCGGAGCCCACCGCATTGGCGGCCTAGAGGGCGAGGTCGAGACCGGCCGCATTAGCTACGACCCCGAGAACCACCAGGCCATGGTCAAGGCCCGTGCTGCCAAGGTTGACGCCGCGGTACGCCTTTATGGCCCTCTCGAGGTAGTGCAGCAATGCCCAGGCGCAGACACCCTAGTGCTCGCTTGGGGCTCAACCTATGGCGCAGTGCGCAGCGACATGGAACGCCGTCGCGCCGCGGGCCAAAAGGTCGACTACATTCACCTGCGCCACCTGCATCCGCTGCACCCTGAGTTAAAGAAGCAGGTCGACCGCTACCGCCGAATTATCGTTATTGAAATGAACGAAGGCCAGCTCGCGCGGCACCTTCAAGGACTTTGGGCCATACCCCTTGAGTCGGTTTGCAAGACTTCAGGCCAGCCCTTTAATCCCGACGAACTCGCCGAATTATGGAACTGACCAGCAAGGATTTTCAGAGCCCAGAAGACGTTCGCTGGTGCCCGGGTTGCGGGGACTACAGCATCCTCAAGCAGTTTACCGAAGTACTCGCAAGCAGAGGGTCCGACCCAGACCGCACGGTGCTGGTGAGCGGAATTGGCTGCAGCAGCCGTCTGCCTTACTACGTCAACAGCTACGGAGTGCACTCTTTGCACGGCAGGGCTCCGTCGGTGGCCACGGGCATTAAGCTGGCCAATCCCGACCTCGAGGTCTGGATTATAACCGGCGACGGCGATGCCCTGAGCATTGGCGGCAACCAGCTGATTCACGCCCTGCGCCGCAACCTCAACGTGCCGATACTTCTCTTTAATAACGAGATATACGGCCTGACCAAGGGGCAGTACTCACCCACCAGTCGCGAGGGTCAGGTTACGAAATCCACTCCGCGCGGCAGCGTCGACCAGCCCTTAAACCCGCTTACTCTGGCCCTCGGGGCGGGAGCCACCTGGGTCGCCCGCAGCATGGACCGCAACCCGGTGCACCTGCGCGAGCAGCTCGCCGCAAGCCAGAGCCACCAGGGTTCCGCCTTGCTTGAAATTTATCAGAATTGCAATGTCTTTCACGACGGAGCCTTTGAGGTATGGACCGACAAAACCAGCCAGGCGGCGCATGCGGTATTCCTAGAGGCTGGCAAGCCCGTCGCATGGGGCGGGAGCGAGCCCAGTCACGCGCTTCACTGGAACGGCGGACGCCCAGAAGTGCGCGAATTGGGCAAGGATTTTGGCCTGTCGGACGCCTGGGTGCACGACCCTAGCGACCGCATAAAGGCATTTGCCCTGGCCTCCCTTGAGGGCGAGCTCCGGCCCTTTGGCCTGCTCTACCGCGCAGAGCGCCCCGTTTTTGCCGCCGCCCAGCCCACCGAAATCCGAAGTCTGTCGGAGCTTCTGCGCTCAGGGCGCACTTGGACGGTAGAATAGAATCCGCCTGACGTAGGTTTGTATCCTTATTATTGTAACGAAAAAAGTACTCCATGGGACGCGCATTTGAATACCGCAAGGCTCGCAAAATGAAGCGATGGTCGTCGATGGCCAAGATTTTCACCCGAATCACCAAAGACATCATCATGGCCGTCAAAGAGAGCGGCCCCAGCCCCGATGCTAATTCGAGGCTCAAGGCCCTTTTGCAGAACGCGCGAGACGCCAATATGCCCAAAGACAACGTAGAACGCGCCATTAAAAGAGCGGTCAGCAAGGACCAGGCCGACTACAAGGAGATGGTTTACGAAGGCTACGGTCCGCACGGAATCGCTATTTTGGTAGAAACAGCCACCGACAACGGCACCCGAACCGTGGGCAATGTGCGGTCCTACTTTAACAAGTGCAACGGCAGTTTGGGCACCAGCGGCTCGGTAGAGTTCATGTTTGACCGCAAGTGCAGTTTTAAAATCCCTAAGGGAAGCATTGATATTGAGGAATTTGAGTTTGAATTAATCGACTTTGGCGTAGAAGAACTCTTTGCCGAGCACGACGAAGACAAAAACCTCGAAACCCTATGCATTTATGCGCCATTCAGCGAGTACGGGTCCATTACCAAGGCCCTCGAAGAGCGCGGTTTGGAGATCCTAACCTCGGGTTTTGAGCGGATTCCGATGGATACCAAGAACGTGACGCCCGAACAGCAGGCTGACGTAGAAAAACTTCTGGAGAAGCTCGAAGAAGACGAAGACGTGCAAGCCGTTTACCACACTATGAACCTGCCCGAATGATCTACCGCATTGGAATTATAGGACTTTTTTTGGTTCAATCCTGCATGGCGCCGCGTGCCGAACCCGCCTCGGCCCTAGATGTGGTCACCTTTGAGCTTGAGAGCAAGAACGGACTTCTGGTCGACGTCCGCACCGAAGCCGAAGTCGCCGACGGAATAATTGCCACAGCAAAGCATGTCGATTTTTATGGACCGAATTTTTTGAGCGAAATGGAGGCCTTGGGCAAGAATAAACCCCTTTACCTCTACTGCAGGTCTGGGGGGCGGAGCGGTCAAGCTCTAGATATGCTCAAGGCGGCAGGCTTCACTCGCGTGCACCATTTAGAGGGCGGATTCATGGCCTGGAAGGCCAGCGGCAGGCCTTCGGCGCAGCCCTAATCGGGCTTAGTTGCTGCTTGGAGTCTTTTTAAAACGCTCATTCGGAGCCTGAACAGCGAAGGAGGTCGGGAAGTTTGCCCGCCACTTGCGCAGCGCATACTCGGCCTCGATTCGGCTGCCGTAGATTCCCACAAAAACCTTGAATTGAGGTTCGTCAAAATGGATTACTACCGGCAGAACGGTACCGACGGAGTCGGTTAAACGCATAAAAAGGCTGTTCGCGTCGATGCGGCGCCCGGCATAGACCTGCACGGTATAGCGCTCGGCTCCCTGCTCGGTAGCCTGTTTGGACTGTAGCCTGTTGCTTGCTACACTAGCGGTCACGGCCTGATCAATGGCTTGACCGGCCCCTATTTGAACGCTGTCGGCATTGCCGAGTAGCTGTAGTGCGAGCAGTGCGAAAACCATGGTTTAAAGGTACGAAACCATAACTAGGCCATGTTTTACCGCCGAAAACATTTTTTGTTTAGAATAATTTTAAATTATGAATCAAAGACTCTAGATTAAATATGCCGGAGCCTCCTGTGCAGTACTTTTGCAAAGCCTAAAAAGGCTCAGTTTACCACTAAGATTACGTATGCGTTTGACCCATTATGCTTCGCTGATTAGAAGAGTTGTTTTGATGCTCTTGGCTATCAGCATTTTAAGCATCTCCGCCACCGCAGAGGTTAGCGCCGATGCCGGCAAAAAGTTGTTTAAAGCCAACTGCGCGAGCTGCCACAAACTCGACAAAAAGCTCATCGGTCCCGCCCTGGGCGACGTTACCCAGCGCCGTACGGAGGAGTGG
>JBEEMM010000067.1:0-7441 GCA_041192685.1 Bacteroidota bacterium
GCAGCCCAGCTTATGGGTTTTTTGGGCGTTTTATTGCCGAATTGGGCTTTAGCCATTCCGCCCTCTTAGCGGTTTTTGTCTTGAAAGTCGAGGCTCGTAACACCCAAGGCCTTTAGCACGCGTTTAGCGCGGATTTTCGCCCATTCTTTCACGGCCGTTGCACTGCGTCGGACCAGTCCGTCGTCGGGTCGGGCAATAAATCGGGAGTCGCTGTACTTGAATCCGTCGCTTACTTCGGTAAAGTAGTAGGCATAAAAACTCTTGCGGGACTCGCCCTCGGGAACGTCGATGGCCTTGTAGCCATGGGGACTCGTCTCGTCGGTTAAGAACAGGATGGCCCGGTTGTGCAGGGGAGCCACGCGGCTCAGAACCTTGGTCATTTTGGCGTCCCAGAGCTCAAGGTGCCCGCCCCAAGCCTCATCCCAATGGCGGTTGAGGTAAATCAAAAGGTTAATGCGGCGCCAGAGCTTGAGTTTGGGGTCAAAATTGACGTCGATGTGCACGTCTACAAAGCTTCCTTGCCCGCCTTGGTGAAGGCCCGATCCCAGCGCGTCGTCAGGGCACTGTAAATTTTCAATTCCAGTAAGGCTGCTCATCCATTGCGTGAACTCACTCGAGCGGATCGCGTTGCGGACTTCGGTAAAAATCGGATCCCATCGCTCAAAGTGGTAGTCTTCGACCTTGTTTTCGTTCAAGGATTTGCGCTTGACCTTCAAGGAATCCACCGACGGGAAGTGCTCGTGCAGTTTGTTGGCTACTTCGTCCAGAAGGAATCCGTCAAGCACTACGTGCTTGGGCTCGCCTGCGGCGAACTGCGCAGTGAGTTCCGGCAGGAGTTGGAGTATGGCGGGATTGATAACGGTATTCATAGTTTGCGTCGCAGTAGCAGGTAAAACAAGCTGGGCCAAAGGTCGTGCAAAACAAGGGCCAACCGGGTGCTTGGGCTGGCTAAAATGTGAGAAAATTGGGGACTTCGACTGGCTGCTTCTATTTTGGCCGCGGTGCGCTCTACGCTCCATCCTCGATGCTCTTTAGCTTGATTGCCAAGGGCTAGGCCATCCTTGCCGATGCTGTGGCGCATGATGTCGGTTTGCACCACTCCGGGCAAAATGAGTTGAATTCGGTGCGGACCGTCCCGCCACTCCTGGTTCAAGGACTCCGCCCAGAGGGCGAGTGCAGCCTTGCTCGCGCTGTAGGTCGCTAAATTTTTTTGCCCGAATCGCGCAGCGATGCTCGATATCACCACGGCATGAATGGGCCGGCCATTGGCCTTTTGCAGGAGCAGGCGGCATAGGTCTACAACAGCCCAGTAGTTAAGAGCAAATATTCGCTCGGAGTCTATGGTTTCGCTGTCTTCTACGCTGGCCCAGTGGCCGATTCCGGCATTGAGAACCACCAAGTCAGGCCATTTGCCGTCATGAAGTACTCGCTCGATCGCGCGCTGGCGCTCAGTAGCAATGCTGAGGTCAGCCTGCACCCACTGGTCTGCCGCTTCGGGCTTTTCGGGGCGCCTCGAGCTGCCCACGGTCTGCCAGCCAAGCCTGCGGTAGTGGGTTATTAGCCCCAATCCAATGCCTTCAGAGGCGCCGGTAACCCAAATTCGAGATGCACTCGTCATAATTTCAAAGATACAGCCCTTGCAGATTGAAAATCCGTACTATATTTGCAGCCCGAATGCCCGGCTTAGGCCGTTGATCGACCAAAAACACGAAACGATGAAACGCACTTTTCAACCTTCCAAGCGCAAACGCATAAACAAGCACGGATTCCGTCTTCGCATGGCCTCTGCTAACGGTCGTCGAGTACTGGCCGCGCGCCGCGCCCGTGGCCGCAAGCGCCTCACTGTTTCTGACGAAGGCAACCCAAAGGGTTAATGCCTAAAGCGATAAAATATACGAAGGTGTTGCGGGAGCAGCACCTTTTTTTTGGGGTCTTGCCAGCCGGTTCCCCTTTTTTAAACCCGATATTTGATCAAGCCTTTTAACTACTATGCCACGCAACACCGACATCAAGCACGTACTTATTATTGGCTCTGGTCCCATTGTAATTGGTCAGGCCTGCGAGTTTGATTATGCGGGCTCACAGGCGTCGCGGTCTCTGCGCGAGGAGGGAATCGTGGTTTCGTTGATCAATTCCAACCCGGCGACGATTATGACCGACGAGGTGGTTGCCGACCATATTTACCTGCTACCGCTCGAGGTAGAGAGCATTGAGAAAATCCTCAAGGAGCAGAAAATTGATGCGGTACTCCCGACGATGGGGGGGCAAACGGCCCTAAACCTCTGCATCGAGGCCGACAAGCAAGGTATTTGGGAGCAGTACGGCGTGCGCATCATCGGCGTCGACATCGAGGCCATCAACATCACCGAAGACCGCGACAAGTTCAAGAACTTACTGGACCAAATCGAGATTCCATACGCGCCCGCCAAAATTGCTACGAGCTACCTCAAGGGCAAAGAAATCGCACAGGAGTTTGGCTACCCGCTTTGCGTTAGGGCCTCTTTTACCCTTGGGGGCAGCGGCGCCAGTTTTGTTTGGAACAAAGAAGAGTTTGATTCCGCCCTGCAACGCGGGCTCGAGGCCAGCCCTATTCACGAGGTTATTATCGACAAGGCCCTGGTGGGATGGAAGGAGTTTGAGCTCGAATTGCTGCGCGATTCCAACGACAACGTCATTATTATCTGCTCCATTGAAAACATGGACCCGATGGGAATTCATACCGGAGACTCCATTACGGTGGCTCCCGCGATGACCCTGTCAGACGGGACCTACCAGCGCATGCGCGACATGGCCATCAAGATGATGCGGTCCATCGGCAACTTCGCCGGCGGCTGCAACGTGCAGTTTGCGGTTAGTCCAGACCAGCGCGAAGACATTGTAGCCATCGAAATCAATCCCAGGGTTTCGCGATCCTCGGCCCTGGCCTCTAAGGCCACCGGGTATCCCATTGCCAAGGTTGCGGCCAAGCTCGCCATTGGGTACACGCTCGACGAACTGAACAACCAAATTACCAAGACCACGACGGCTTATTTTGAGCCGACCTTGGACTACGTCATTGTGAAAATTCCGCGATGGAACTTTGACAAGTTTGAGGGTGCAGACCGCCGACTCGGACTGCAAATGAAGTCGGTTGGCGAAGTTATGGGCATTGGCCGAAGCTTTCAGGAGGCCCTTCACAAGGCGGCTCAGTCCCTGGAGATCAAGCGCAACGGCCTCGGTGCCGACGGCAAGGGGCAGACCGACCAAAACGTAATTCTGCATAAGCTCGAGCATGCGAGCTGGGATCGGGTTTTTGTGCTTTACGACGCAATGCAGATGGGTATTCCCCTGCGCAAAATCCAGGAGGTCACCAAGATTGACCTATGGTTCTTGCGCGAGATTGAAGACCTGGTAATGACCCAGCGCCGCATTGAGCTGCATCATTTGGGCTCGCTTGGCAAGGATTTGCTGCTCGAGGCCAAGATGAAGGGTTTTGCCGACCGCCAAATTGCGCACATGCTGCGCTGTTTAGAGAGTGAGGTGCACGACCTGCGCATTCAAATGGGCATAGAGCGGGTTTGGAAGCTCGTCGACACCTGCGCGGCGGAGTTTCAGGCCCAGACGCCCTACTACTACTCGACTTTTGAGTCTGCCTCAGGACGCCTTGGCGCTTTGGCACCCAAGAACGACAGCGTGTCGAGCGACCGCAAAAAGATCATTGTGCTGGGCAGCGGGCCCAACCGCATAGGCCAAGGAATCGAGTTTGACTACAGCTGCGTGCACGGGGTGCTGGCGGCCAAAGAAGAAGGCTTTGAAACCATAATGATTAACTGCAATCCTGAGACGGTATCCACGGATTTCGACACGGCCGACAAGCTCTACTTTGAGCCGGTCTTCTGGGAGCATATTTACGACATCATAAGGCACGAGAAGCCCGTGGGCGTTATCGTTCAGCTCGGGGGGCAAACGGCACTGAAGCTCGCGGAGAAGCTCGATCGCTTCCGTATTCCAATTGTCGGGACCACCTACCAATCCCTGGACCTCGCCGAGGACCGCGGGCGCTTCTCGACCCTGCTTCACGACCACGGAATTCCCTATCCGCCCTTTGACGTAATCACGCGTCCGGACGAGGCGCGTGCTGTGGCAGAGAAGCTCGGTTACCCCATACTTGTGCGTCCTTCTTATGTTTTGGGCGGACAAGGCATGAAAATCGTGATCAACCACGACGAACTAGAGACCCATGTCGTGGAGCTTTTTAAGGATTTTCCCGGCAATCGCGTAATGCTCGACAACTACCTAGACGGAGCCATTGAGGCGGAGGCCGATGCCATATGCGACGGAGAAAACCTCTACATCATCGGAATCATGGAGCACATTGAGCCCTGCGGAGTGCATTCTGGAGATTCCAATGCCACGCTGCCTCCGTTCAACCTTGGAGACCTGGTCATGCAGCAAATTATTGACCATACCCACACCATTGCGAGGGCCTTGGGCACCGTGGGCTTGATCAACATTCAGTTTGCCATTAAGGACGATATCGTGTACATCATAGAGGCCAATCCTCGTGCATCGCGGACCGTTCCCTTCATTTGTAAGGCCTATGGCGAGCCCTATGTCAATGCGGCGACCAAGGTCATGCTCGGTACCAAAAAGGTTACGGACTTCAACTTCCAACCGAAGCGTAAGGGCTGGGCCATCAAGTCTCCGGTGTTTAGCTTCCACAAGTTCCCCGACGTCAATAAAACCCTCGGGCCTCAGATGAAGTCAACGGGAGAAGCCATTTTCTTTATTGACTCGCTTCGCGACCCTCTGTTTCGCAAGCTCTACAGCGAGCGGAACTACTATTTGTCCAAGTAAGCCGACAGCTCCTGGGCTAATCCCAGTCGGGTGTAGCGGCCTCGGGCTTCAGTCCCTGCGCCTTCAGAAGGCCATTGAGCCAGAGCGAGTGCAGCGGCTTGCGGGTCTTCAAAGAGCTCGCCCGCATGGCAGGATTTAAGGATGCGGTTGGCATCGCCCTCGGTGGGCCCAAATCCCCAAACGGGACGGCCGCTGCCGAGGTATTCGAAGAGCTTGCCCGTGAGAATGCCCTTGTTGTTGGGCAGGTCGGGAATCATCAGAAGCAGCGCATCGGCGGACTGCAGCAGCGCTACGCTCTCGCTGTGAGCCAGGTAGCCCTTAAACTCTAGTTCCAGCGGAATTTCTACCGACAGTGCCTTTAGGGAGTCTAGGGCCTCTTGGGCTGGCCTCCCGGCAATGACAAGCCGCAAAGCGCCTTGGGCCTGGCAGTAGGCGCGTAGGGCTTGGTAGAGCCCCTCAAGAGGGTAGTCCAGCGTTAGGGTGCCGGTGTAGGCCAGCGTGCGCACCGCATTGGCGGGCTGGGGGGCATCGGCCTTAAAGTCCGCCGGATCAAAGCCATTGGGAATCACGACAAACTTGCCTTCGATTCCAGGGGATTTTGCCGCCAGCATGCGCTTCAAGTCGTCAGAAACTACAATGACCCTTTGGGCCCTTTGGAGCACCCTGCGTTCCATACTAGAGTCCGTGCGTCGGGCCCATGCGCTGGGGTAAAACATGCGGTAGTAGTAAATGTCGGTCCAAGGATCCCTAAAGTCGGCCCACCAGTCCATGCCGCGCTGCTGAAGTTCTAGGCCAATTAGGTGGGTGGAGTGGGGTGGCCCGCTGGTAATTACCAAGTCAAAGGGGTTCAGGGCATGCTGCTTAAGGGCCTGCTCAATTGCGTGGCGATTCCAGCCTCGACGGGGGTCAGGCAAAAAGAAATTGCCGCGAATCCACCTTGAAATTCGCTGAAGAGGCCCCGGCCTGCCTGCCTGGTTGGCGAATCCGCTAAAAGGCACCTCCTTGCGGCCGGTAATTTTTTGGTAGGCACCAAACCAGTCCTGCGACTTCGTGCGGTGCACGGTGATGCCCTTGGTTTCGGAATTTAGGCTCTCGTCGCGCAGGGGGTACACGGCAAAGTCAGGATCGACGGTCAAGACCTCGACGTCGTGACCGAGTTGGCGCAAGGCCTGGGCGGTTTTGAGCCAGCGCTGCACACCCGGCCCTCCGGCGGGAGGCCAGTAGTAGGTGGCAATGAGTATGCGTTTAGGCACGGCGGCGCTTGAATTCGATCCAGAGGGCGAATCCGAGCGAGGCAAGAAGAAGCACCGAGAAGACCCCGTCGACCGTGCTTCCTACCCTGTAGGTTTCGGGCACAAAGGTGAACAGAACCTCCTTGGTGCCCGCGGGAATCACCGCGGCGCGTAAAACGTAGTTGACTCGAGCAACGGGTATTTCAACGCCGTCTGCAGTGGCAATCCAACGCTGGCCTGGAACTTCGTAGAAAATTTCTGAAAACACCGCCGTGGAATTTTTGGCCAATCCCTGTACGGCATAAGTCATGACTTTGGGGTCGTACTTGGTCAGCGTGATGCGTGCTGTAGAGTCCGGAACCTCAGAATTCATTAGGCGTTCGGCCTGCTCGCCCTGCTCTACGATGGCCGTTTGCATGGGGTCAAACTGGCCCAAGGCAGCCATGGCTTCGTCGGCATTGGCCACTTGGCGCACTTCAGCCGGGAACCATGCGTTGCCGCAGGCGCTCATGTTGGGTTGGGCCTGCATCACTCCGGACTGCTGGTCCTGCATGATGATCCACTTGGTATTCAGCATACTAAAGGCAGCGATATTGCCCTGCGAAAGCTGGCGCTCGATCAAATCCTGGTAGCGGGCGAGTTTGGCGCCATGGTAGCCCCCTACGCTTTTGTGAAAGTAGGAGGTATAGCTGTCGCTGGTCAGCCCTGAGGTGGTATTGTAAACCCGGTAGTGAATGTCGGAATCCTTTAAAATGAACTCGTCGGCCGGGGTCGGAACAAAGGCAGATCGAAACTCCCTATCGCTCACAAAGTCGTCGGAACCCAGCTGGTCGCGGTCAAAGGTCCACTGGTCGGCCGCCACGAGCGCAATGAGGGCAAAACCCAAAACAGCGGGCTTGATGCGGCCCTTGAGGTGGAACCAAAGCAAGCCGGCAGCGGCCAAAACGAAGAGTAGGCTCCTCCAGGCCGAAGAGCGCAAAAGGCTGGCGCGGTCTTCTTCGAGAACCGAGAGGTCAAAACCCTGCTCGGCCAACTTGGCGTCGTTCAGCCCCTCTAGCGAGAATAGCGCAGGCCCGATCAAGGCCAAGATCAAGGCGATTCCGCCTGAAATTCCGGCCGCCAAAAGGAGTTTGCGCTGTTTTTGGTCCGCGCTCATGCCACCCGAAATCCACTGCTGCAGACCCACAAATCCGAGGTAAGGAATAGCCAAAAAACTAATAATGAGCGCCATAGATGGAACCCTAAACTTGTTGTAGAGGGGTACGTGGTCAAATATAAATCGATTGATCAATTCAAAATTGCGGCCCCAGGCTAAAATCAGGCTTAGGGCCACCGCGGCAACTACCCAATGCAGGGTTGCTCCGCGCAGGGTG
>JBEEMM010000068.1:0-7399 GCA_041192685.1 Bacteroidota bacterium
CTGCACCAAGCGGTTCATGGAAGCACCCGAGCCCATGTCGCGCCGAATTTCGCGCACCACGCGCTTTTGCGCTTCGGTCAGGGGGAAGGGTAGGACTTCGTCGTAGAATCGCTTCAAGCAATTGCCTACGCTTTCAAAGCGATGCCCTGCCCGTCCGCGCCCCTGCTGCATGCGCTGGTAGGCAAAGAGCAGCTGGTCGAGAAAGAGCTCTTCGTAGGCCAGTCGGTTGCGCGATGCCGCCAGGCTCAAGTTGCTTGCGGGGTGGTGCATGGTCCGCACGGCCTCATCCCGCTTCGGCCACTTTTGCGTGTCGCGCATGGCCTCGGGCATCCAGTCGCTGCGGTCTCGGGCAGGGTCGTCCAAGAGCAAGTCAATTTTTGCGGCAAGTCCGCGGCTGTGCAGCTGCATGGACCCCAGTTTTTCGGTCGAAGAATAAAGGGGGGTCAGTCCGCCGCTGCCCAAGGGTCGGCCTGCAGCCCGTTCTACTTCGGGGTGAGCCATGTTGAGTCCCTTGTTGAATGCGCTAACGCGGCCAAAGACAACCACTTCTTCGCCCTGGGGCAGGCCCTTCTCGACCCAGCGCAGGCCCTTGAACCAGATGAGGTCGAGCTCGTCGGGGCCGTCGACCAGGCGGGCCGTCAGCCGCCGCTTGGGTCCGGTTCCCACGGTTTGCAGCCCGGTAAGGAGTCCGCGCACCTGAACCTCTGCAGGCCCCGGCAGCAGGTCGCGAATGCGCAGCACCACGCTGCGGTCGATGTAGCGGTAGGGATAGTGGGCCAAAAGGTCGCCAAAGGTTCGCAGGCCCAAGTCCGCCGCAAGGGTTTCCGCCCGCATAGGACCGATTCCTTTGAGGTAGGCGAGGGAGGTGTCGAGCCAGCGCGAGGACATACCCAAAAATAGGGCTATCTTCCGCCGAAGCTATGGAATACCGTTCCCAAACTGCCCGCCAGCGCGAACTTGGACTTCGCATTGCCGACGGAGCCCTTGCTGCCGCACTGTTTTGGCTGGGTGTGGCCCTTCGCTTTGGCGACCTTCAGGCCGAGAATCCCTCCTACTTTGACCACTACCTGCGCTTGGCGCAGTGGCTCGGAATCTTTTGGCTTCTGCTCGGATGGGTGGGTCAGCCCTACCGCATGTCGGTTGGCGTCGAGCTGCGCGTGCTCCTGCTTCGCTTTCTGCGCCAGACGGGCTTGCTCCTGGCTTTGACGGCGCTTTTGGTGGTTTCGCTCAAGACCTACGTCTATTCCCGCGTCTTTTTGGTCGGATTCTTCTCGGCCTACCTCGCCTTGGGGGCCCTGCTGCGCGTCGCAGTGGTTCACTTAGGCCGCCAAAGGTTTCGGCGCGGAATCGGTCTTGTTGCAGTGCAGGGACTAGGCCATTCCCCCGTGTGGGATTTTATTGCCCGCGAGCTGGCCGATCGCCCCGACTACGGCTACCGTTGGCTGGGTACGGTGGACCGCCTCGACGACCTTGATCTCCAGTGCTCCGAACTTTGGCTCAGTCCCGACCGGGTGCTGGCAGAGCTCGATGCAGCCGAAAAGCGCGGACTTCGCTTGCGCGTGGTGCCCGACTTGGCAGCCCTGCCTGCCTCCCGCACGCAGTGGACCTCCCTGGGCAACGTGCTTCTACTGGATTGGCGCCTTGAGCCACTGGCTTCGGGCTGGGCTCCCTCGGTGAAGCGGTTTTTTGACGTGATGGGTTCCGCGCTCGCATTGCTAGTCCTGGCGCCCTTGATGGCCTCTATTGCGCTCTGGGTTGGTCTTGGCAGCCGCGGACCCGTACTTTTTTCGCAGCCTCGCTACGGCTACCGCGGCGAGAAGTTTATCATTTGGAAGTTCCGCAGCATGGACGGTCAGGCGGACCCCGACCTTCAAGCGGTTCCGGGCGATGCGCGGGTACTTCATCCTTGGCTTCGCCGAAGCCATCTCGACGAGCTGCCCCAGCTTTGGAACGTGCTGCGCGGTGACATGAGCTTGGTTGGCCCGCGGCCCCACATGGCAAGCGACACGCAGCGCTATGCCGACGCAGTTCGGGGCTACGGAATCCGCCACTGGGTACGTCCTGGAATCACAGGTCTGGCGCAAGCTCGCGGCCTGCATGGCTTCGCCGACCAGGCGGCCATGACCGAGCGCGTGAAGGCCGACGTGTACTACGTCGAGCATTGGTCGGTTGCACTCGACCTCAAAATCATGCTGGCCACGCTGCTGCGGGCACGGGGTTGGGTATGAGTTCCTGAATTAAGCTTTAAGCCCCTTCAGTGCCTCATCGTACTGCTCAACGACCACGGGCCAACGGTATCCTCGTTTAAGAGTCGCACGGTGGTCGCGGGGCAAGGTTCCGCGCTGCGTCCATGCGGCGGCGAGCTGCTCGCGGGCCCCTTCGGCCGTAAAATAGAGTGCGGAATCGCCTAAAATTCCGCGATTAAAGGCGTTGTCGTGCGCGGCAATTGCGCAGCCGGCGGCCATCGCTTGAAGGAGGCCGGGATTGGTTCCGCCCGCCGAATGCCCGTGGAGGTAAAGCCCGCAGTGGGCGCGAAGGCTGTCGAGCAAGGCAGCGTCAAACTGGCCACCCAGCAGGCGCACATTGGGCAGTCGCTGAAGGGCGCGGCCCTCAGGGTTGTCAAAGGGACCCACCACGACCATGGGTACATGCGGGCTCAGCGCTTCCGCTGCCACCCGCACGTGGTTCTCGGGAACGAGGCGCGCGATAACTAGTGCGTATTCACCGGGTTTGAGGCCCAGCGAAGGGTCCAGTTCCAAGGCGGGCTTCGGATCGTCGACGCCGTAGGCGATTTCGGCGCAGGGCTTGGGGTAGCGGGCCGCGTATCGGGCCATTTCGGGGTGGTCGGCGATGAGTAGGTCGGCAGCATGGGCCGCAGTGCGCTCGGCCCACTTGAGGTAGCGCTGCACGGCGGGTCGGTACTTTCCGCGCATCCATTCCAGGCCGTCGAGGTGCAGGGCGAGCGGAGCGCGTCCGCGCAAGGTTTTAAGAGCAAGCCAAGGCGCTGAAGAGGTGGTTCCGAGGCTGAGGTGGACGTCGGGGCGCTGGCGGGCCGCATCGCGAATGCTCAGCAGGTCGTAGACGAATTGGCTAGCGGAACCCATCCAAGTCTCTGGATCGAGGTGGATTCTGCGGCGCAGGCCCGAGTGCGACCACTCGGTCACAGGGTGTGTCGACGAGGTGGCTACGTCCACGCGCCAGCCTTTAGCCGACAGTCCTCGCGCGAGATGGTCCACCAGTTCTTCGTAGCCGCCGTAGCGGTTGGGGATTCCTCGCGAGCCGGAGATATAAACCCGACCGCGAAGCCCGGCATACAATTCTTCAAGGCGCTCGGCGGCCCGGTCCCAGGTCAGCAGCCCAGCTCGATCAGAGCCCACTTCGACGTCAGCGATCGCATCGGCGGCCCGAACGGCGGATTCCCAAGCTTTGAGCTCCAGGGGTGCAATGTGCACCTCGTCACCCCACTCGGGGGCGCCAAGCACTCCGGGGGCGGCCACCACCTGGCATCCGGCGCGTCGTGCCTCGGCAACCGTGAGGCCGTAGGTTTCGCTCAGCGAGGGAACCAGAACACCTCGGGCTTCGCCATAGGCAGCGGCCAATGCCCGTGGCTCCAAGCGCGGAAGCCATTGCACGTCGGCTCCGGCAGCTCGGGCTGACTTGATCGCTTTGAGGAGCCGATCGCGGTACCGACCATGGTTGGGTGCGGCATCTCCGTACAGCCTTAGCGATTCGGTGAATCCGCGCCGGGCCATTGCGCCCCATAATTCCACCGCAAAAACCTGGTTTTTGATCCCTTCCACGCGAGCGGGCAGCAGCCAACCCCTTCGAAGCTGCCCTTGGAGGCGCGGAACGAGTTCCAGGTGGTCGCCCCCCGGTGGCAGGGCGTGCACGCTAGCCCCAAGGTTCCATCGTGCGCGGAGTTCAGCCGCCTCGGTCTCGGTTGTGGCCACCAAAGCGTCGGCGTTCCAGGCAAGATCCTGGGCGAGGCGATGGGGGCGAAGAACCGCCCAGCCAGGCCAGCGATCTTGACCCTGGATTGCCCGCAGTATTGCTTTACCTGCCTCAAGCCAGTCCTGATGCATGAATCCCGCCAAGGGCGATCGGTGGGCGTCATAGCCCCGGTAGTCTACCAGCACGCTGCTCACCACCCAGCGAAGCCCAGGGTAGCGCTTTCGGGCCCATAAGCTGGGTATCTGGTCCGCCCATCGGCCGAGGTTTATGGAGTGAATCAGGTCCCAGGGTTCGCTGGCTAGCAGGCGCTTGAATTCGCCTACTTCGGTCGCCACGACGACCTGGTGTCCGCGTCGAACTAGGGCAGCTGCGGTTTGTTCGACCTGAACGCTGTCACCTCCGGGTTGCGACCAGAGGCTTTTGCGGGCAAAAAAAAGCAGCTTCACAGGCTAAATGTACTGCGCTGCTGGCGTACCTTAGAGGGGAATCATCAAACGATCTGCAGCCATGGCCATACCCAAGTTTTTAGTAGGTGACAACACCGACCATCCCGAGAGCGTATTCCTTATTCATACGGAATTCCCCCGCTTTGTAATGGACCTCGACACCGACGAGATTGAGTGGCTCGACGACGTCGACGGCGAAGACGAGGCAGACTTGACCGACGAAATGGCCAAGTTGCTCGGAGAGGCTCAGGCCTTTTACCAGCGCGAAGTAGAGCGCTACGAGGAGCTCGAAGACTAGAAAATGAATTTTTGGAAACGCCTCCAGTGGCGCGAGAACGCGCCGCTAGCGCTTCCTGTGGTCGCCGGTCAGGTAGGCCATATCGCCGCTTCGGTGGCCGATTCCGTCATGGTTGGTCGGCTCGGAACCATTCCGCTCGCGGCCGTTTCGCTGGCGAACAGCATTCTTTCGGTTCCCCTTGTTTTTGGCATTGGCATGGCCTACGGGCTTACTCCCTTGGTGGCCCAAGCCTTCGGCCAACGCCGCCGAGCCAAGGGCCAGCAGCTTCTCAAAAATGCCGTAGTAGTAAACCTTGCTGCCGCAGTGCTCATGACCCTTGCGGCCTATGCCATGGCCTGGGGCGCCGAGCAAACTGGGCAGGATCCGCTCGTAATCGATGCCTACCGCGACTACTTCTTCATCGTTTCGCTCAGCTATGTGCCCTTCATGCTTTTTATGGCGGGCAAGCAGTACCTCGAGGGCATGGCCCAAACCAAGATTCCGATGCGCATCAGCCTTATCGGGAACGGCCTCAACATCGTACTCAACGCACTGCTCATTTATGGCTGGTTCGGATTCCCGGAGTGGGGAATGGCCGGAGCCGGCATCGCAACCCTTATCGCCCGCATTTACATGGGTGCGGCGATGTACTTTTTTCTCTTTCATCGCGGATTCATTGACCTCGAAATTTGGTCGGCCGCGCGCCTAACGGTGTATCGGATTTGGGCCTTGCTCAAGCTCGGCCTGCCTACAGGCCTGCAGTATATTTTTGAGGTTTCGGCCTTTGCCTTGTCGGCCTGGATCATAGGAACCTACGGCGCTACCGCTTTGGCTGCGCACCAGGTGGCCATAAGCCTTGCGTCCATTAGCTACATGGCCGCTACCGGACTAGGAGCCGCCGCCACCATTCGCATCGGGCAGTTTCTGGGGCAGCGCAACCCCGCAGCAGCCCGCCAGGCAGCGACCAGTCTTTTTGGCTTGACGGTGCTTTTTATGACCTTCACCGGCCTGCTCTTTCTTTTTGGGCGCGGACTCTTCCCCTTTCTCTACACCGACGACCTTGACGTGGCCCGACTGGCAGGCCAGCTTTTAATTGTGGCGACGCTCTTTCAAATTTCAGACGGAATGCAAGCTACCGCCCTTGGCGCTTTGCGCGGAATTCAGGATGTGAAAATACCCACAATCTTCACCTTTGTGGCCTACTATGTGGTTGCGCTCCCGCTCGAGTGGGTTTTTGGGACCTATTTTGCTTGGGGCGCCGTGGGCGTTTGGGTGGCCCTCGCAATCGGACTCAGCATTTCTGCACTGGCAATGACCTGGCGCTTTTACCGGCGGCTTGGAGTGGTCTCGGCTCGTTACGTACTGCCCTAGGCGTAGCGCTCGGCCTCTGCTCCGGTGATGGGATTCGAGCCCAGGATGTACAGCCGTTCGATAACGTTGCGAAGCTGGCGCACGTTGCCGGTCCAATCCAATTGCTTTAAATGGTTCATCGCTTCGGAACTCAATTGCTTGGCTTGCCCATGCATCTGACCCAAGAAGTGCTCGGCAAGAAGAGGAATGTCGTCGCGACGGTCGTTCAATGCCGGTACCTCAATGACAATCACGCTAAGCCGGTGGTAGAGGTCTTCGCGAAAGCGTCCGGCCGCGATTTCAACGTTTAGGTTTTTGTTGGTGGCGGCGAGCACGCGCACGTTGACCGACACCGACTTTCCGCTGCCTACCGGCGTAATGCTGCCCTCTTGAAGGGCCCGAAGCACCTTGGCCTGGGCCGAGAGGCTCATGTCGCCAATCTCGTCGAGAAAGAGGGTTCCGCCGTCGGCCAATTCGAACTGGCCCTTGCGGTCTTTAATCGCGCTAGTGAAGGAGCCTTTGGTATGACCAAAAAGCTCCGATTCAATAAGTTCTGAGGGTATGGCCGCGCAATTAACCTCAATGAAGGGCTGGCGTGATCGGGCTGAAAATTGGTGAAGCTGGTTGGCAACGATTTCTTTACCGCTCCCGTTGGGCCCCATAATAAGTACCCGCGCATCGGTAGGAGCCACCTTCTCGAGCATCGCACGCACCGATTCCAGTGCAGCGGATTCTCCAACCATCTCAAACTTCTTGTCTACTTTTTTGCGCAACCGATGGTTTTCGGTCACCAGTTTTTTGCGTTCCAGTGCCTGGCGGATGGTGGTAATGAGTCGGTTGAGGTCCGGCGGCTTGGCGATGTAGTCGTAGGCTCCGCCGCGAATGCAGCCGACCGCAGTGTCGAGGTCACCGTGCCCGCTAATCATCACAAAGGGAGTGTCGCCGTAGTGGGTCATGGCATGGGCCAAAACCTCGAGGCCGTCGCGCTTGGGCATTTTAATGTCGCAGAGCACAAGGTCGTAGCTCGCTCCGTCCAGGGCTTCAATGGCCTGCTCTCCGTCTTCGGCTTCGTCGATGGAATGCTTGGGGTCCTCATTGAGCAGGATGTTCCGGAGCACATTTCGAATGGCTTTTTCGTCTTCTACAAGGAGTATGCGCGCCATGGGGTTTCGGGGTCTTTGATGCTGTTCCAAACGCCTTCTTTAAGGGCGAAGCCGCTGAGAAGCATGCGGTGTGCGTTGATTCGAACCAATACTAAGTCGATTTGCCTGGCACTGAGGTGCATGGTTTCGGCGCGCATGGCGAGCATTCCAGGCATCAAAAGTCGTGCCTCGGTCGTGGCGGACTGTATTGCCTTGGAGGTCTTTGGCCATAA
>JBEEMM010000069.1:0-7341 GCA_041192685.1 Bacteroidota bacterium
GTGGTTATCATAGAGGGCGCCAAAGTGCCCTTAAAGACAGAAAACGAATGAGTGCCGCTGCCCGCCGCCAACGCCCCTTTGGCCCTTGGAGTCCGCAAATTGGCGAGCCTTGGGTTATTGCGGGGCCCTGCTCGGCCGAATCCTTAGAACAAGTACTTGAAACGGCCCGTGCGCTCAAGGCAGACGGGCGCACGATGCTTTTTAGGGCCGGAGTTTGGAAGCCCCGAACCCGCCCTGGAACCTTCGAAGGCGCAGGCTACAACGCCTTAGAGTGGCTGCAAATTATGCGCGCTGAGGTTGGCCTACCCTTTGTGGTCGAGGTCGGAAACCCGCAGCACGTGGAGCGCGCACTGGCAGCGAAGGCGGACGCCGTTTGGTTGGGCGCCCGTACCACGGTGAGTCCGTTTTATGTTCAAGAGATCGCCGAGGCCCTCAAAGGCGCCAAGATTCCAGTACTCGTTAAAAACCCTATTCATGCCGACCTGGGCCTTTGGATTGGCGCACTTGAACGGCTTGACAAGCTCGGCTCAAGCGACTTGGCTGCCGTGCACCGAGGCTTCTTCGCCGCCAATCCGGAACCCTACCGAAACGACCCGCGCTGGGAGCTAACCTTTGAACTGCGGCGGCACGCTCCAGACCTTCCCATTTTTTGCGATCCCAGCCATATTGCGGGCCAACGCGACCTGGTGGAGTCCGTTGCACAAATTGCCATGGACTTGGCCCTCGACGGGCTGATGATAGAAATTCATCCAAACCCCGACGATGCCCTGAGCGATGCCGCGCAGCAGATTACCCCAGCTCGACTGAGTGCACTGCTCGACCGCCTCGCGAACTACCTTGAGCGAGCCGATCCTGAGGCAATCCTGACTAGCCTGAGTGCCGACCGCGAGGGCCTGGATTTTATTGACGCCCAACTCGTGGAGCTGCTGCAAAACCGGCAGCACATCGTGGAGCGTCTGGCGCAGCGCAAACTGGAGCTCGGGGCCAGTGTATTTCAGATGGATCGATGGATCAATATGCTCGAGCAGCGCGAGGCCCAGGCCAAGGATGTGGGAATTGACCCCAAGTACGTGAGGGCCTTTTTTGAACTCGTGCACCGGTACTCGGTGCAGCACCAGGCCGCCATCTATCAGGCGCAACGCCGCGAGGAGCCATGAGCCTGGGCCGACGCAAGCGCTGGTCCCTGCCGCCAAAGCCCGAAGCATCGGCAGTAGCTGCCCTAGAGGCGCACATGGACCGCCCCATGGCCGAACTTCTTGCCCTTCGGGGATTTAAGACCATTGAAGGGGTGCGTGCCTGGACCCAAGGAACCGACACCCACGAGGTGAACCCGCTCGAGATGGCGAGCATGCCCGAAGCGGCCGCACGCTTGGCACTGGCCCGCGCTCAAGGCGAACTCGTGCTTCTCTTTGGCGACTACGACGTCGACGGAACCACCGCCGTTTCGCTCGGCACCATGGCCCTGCGCGCCGGAGGCTGGCTTATTGAACCCTACATACCCGACCGCTACCGAGAAGGCTACGGCCTATCGAAGGCTGGAATTGACCGGGCGGCCGAACTTGGCGCTCGAGTTTTGGTTGCCCTAGACTGCGGCGTCAAAGCCTTTGACGAGGTGGACTACGCCGTATCGCTCGGAATCGACGTCATTGTGGCCGACCACCACCAGCCTGAAGACCGCTTGCCCAACGCGCTTGCCGTACTCGACCCGCTCCGAGCCGACTGCACTTTTGGTCATCACTACCTCTCTGGCTGCGGCGTGGGCTTCTTGCTCTGGCGCAGTGCCTACCAATCGGCAGGACTGGATCCCTCGGAGCTCGACGTCCATCTTGATTTGCTTGCCTTGAGCGTTGCCGCCGACATGGTTCCGATGGTGGGCCTCAACCGCCGCTGGCTGATTGGAGGCTTGGAGCTGCTCAACAGCAAGCCCCGCCCCGCCCTGCAGGCCCTGCTTGGCGAGCGCCGAGGGCCCGTCAGCACCCGAGACCTTATCTTCAATATTGCCCCAAAAATCAATGCCGCAGGGCGCATGGACCACGGGCTCAGGGCGGTAAACCTATTAATCGCCACCGACCGCGTGCCCATTGATCAGTACAGCCAAGATTTGCAGGACCTCAACACGACCCGGCGAAGCACAGAACGGCACATGGTTGACCAAGCCCTTGAAATGGCCGAAGAAATGACCCTGGATTTCGCCGACGATCTTGCCTTGGTGCTGTACCATCCGGACTGGCACAAGGGCATTGTGGGCCTGATTGCGCAGCGGGTAGCAGAACGCTTTTACCGGCCCGTGGTGGCCTTCACCCAGCACGAAGGCGTGCTGTCGGGCAGTGCGCGCAGTGCTCCTGGCCTGGACCTCTATGCCGCCCTCGAAGAAGCAAGCGTCCACCTCATCCAGTTTGGGGGCCATAAAGCCGCCGCCGGCATGACTTGCAAACCCGAGAACCTGGTTGCCTTTCGCAAGGCCATGAACCTCGCCGTGGAGGCCCGATGGCCCGAAGCCATGCGGCACCCGCAAATCGAAATTGACGTCGTGCTGCGCATCGACGAAGTCAGCCCACGCCTTCTGCAGATGCAGGACCGGCTCGAGCCCTTTGGGGTCGGCAACCCGGCTCCCGTTTGGGGCATAAAAGGCATTGAATTAGCCCACACTAGAAAGGTTGGAGCACAGGGTGAACACCTTCAGGTTGACCTCATGGACCCCTTTCGGCAACGCAGTTTGCGCGGAATTCACTTTCAATGGGGCGACGACCCCATCCCCGAGGGATTGGTTGACGTAGCCTTTCAGCTCACCTGGAACGAATTCCGCGGCGAACGCACCCTGCAGGCTCGCCTGCTCGACCTGCAACCAAGCTCAGAGCAATCCTACCTTTGAGCCATGGGTAAGGGCAAGCTCGCCAAGTTTGCAAAGCTGGACGCAATGCCTCATGTGGTACAGCCGAGCAAAGACGACATTTTAAAAGGCCTGCCCCTGCGCGGAGCATGGAAGAGGGACTTCTTTAAATCAGACCGCCCCTTGGTGGTAGAATTGGGCTGCGGACACGGCGAATACACCCTCGCTCTGGCACGGCTCGAGCCCGACAAGAACTACCTAGGCATCGACATCAAAGGAGCGCGAATGTGCAAAGGTGCTGAAGAAGCCCAAAATTCTGGCCTAAAGCAGGTTGGATTTCTGCGCACCCGCATCGAATGGATTGAGCATGCCTTCGCTCCGGGCGAAATAGACGAGCTATGGATCACCTTCCCCGACCCACAAATCAAGTACCAGCGCACCAAGCACCGCATGGTAAACCCTGCGTTTCTTGAACGATACCAGCGTCTTCTCAAACCAGGCGGACTTCTTCACCTTAAGACCGACAGCGAATTTTTGCACGGATACCTTCTAGGAATTCTAGCCATACAGGGTCATGAAGTGCTCGAAAGCTGCCACGACGTTTACCTTCAGCTGCAGTCCGAGCCCCAGCACGCAGCCTTTGCCTGCCAAACCTACTACGAGCGCATATTTTTAAAAAAAGGCAAACTAATTACCTACCTAAAGTTTCGCTTTAAATGAGCCCGGCCGCGCCCGAACTCGACTTCTTTCAGCGCGTCTACGCGGTGGTCCGCCAGATTCCTCCCGGCCGCGTCACCAGCTACGGAGCCATTGCCCGCTACTTGGGCAGTGCACAGAGTGCCCGCACCGTGGGCTATGCCATGAACGCCGCGCACAGCCTGCCCGAGGTGCCCGCGCACCGCGTCGTCAATCGAGTCGGACTCCTCACGGGCAAGCATCATTTTGGCGGATTCACCGCCATGCAGCAGCAGCTCGAGGCCGAGGGTATTCCTGTCGAAGACGACCAGATTCAAAACTTTAGGCAGCACTTTTGGGATCCCATGGACGAACTTTAGTGCCGTGAACCGAGACGAAGCCCTATCCTACGCAGCCGAACTGCCCCAGGCCGAAGTCACCACTCCCTTCGGACCCGACCACCTTGTGCTCAAAGTAGCCGGGAAGATGTTCGCCATCATTCCGCTGGACGAGCCCGAACCGGTGGGAATAGCCCTTAAGTTTCCGCCCGAAGAACTCGACGACCTGCGGGCCGAATACCCTTGCCTGGAACGTGCTTCTCACATGAGCCCGGTTCACTGGAGCGCCGTGCGCCTTGACGGAAGCGCCCCAACGCGCACCCTTACCGCCTGGATTCGCCAATCCTACAATTTGGTCGTGGCTGGCCTACCTAAAAAAATCCGCACTAACTACCCCACCCTATGAAAAATAAACTTTTTAACTACTTTATTCAGGGCCTTTTGTTTACCACGCCTTTGGCGCTGACCGGCTACGTACTTTTTTGGGCATTGAGCACCTTGGACTCCATTTTACCCTTTGATTTTCCTGGGCTTGGGCTGCTTACCCTGTTAGTGAGTATTACGTTAATCGGATACTTGGGCAATTTTGTGGTGAAAAATCCCCTGGTCACGCTCTTGGACGGACTGCTCGAAAAGCTACCCCTTGTCAAGCTCGTCTACAGCTCTACCAAAGACGTGATGAAGAGCCTCACCGGCAAAAAAAAGGGATTTGAATCTGCCGTATTGGTGCGCATGTCGCCCAACAACGAAGTGCGCAAAGTTGGCTTTGTAACCGACGACACCCTCAAGGAACTGGGCAACGCCCCCGAAGGCTTCGTCATGGTTTATGTTCCCCTTGCCCTGACTATAATGGGCGAAATGTTCATTGTTCCGTCGAGCTATGTGGAGCCCCTGAGCGGCAAAACAGGCGATATAATGAAGTACATTATCGCGGGCGGAGTAGTGGGACAGTCTGGCTCCGAGGCTCCCGAAGCAAACAATTAAGGTCGGCGTCGGGGGCGCACTACGCGCAGCATCCACTGGCCCTCCAGCAGGCTCGAAATAGTCGAGTAGAGCAGGCTGAATGCCATAGCCGACCAGAATCCCTCTACGCTGAAGCCATCGACCCAATCGCTGGCGAGCATGACCAGCCCGGCATTGATGACGAGCAAAAAAAGTCCGAACGAAAAAACCGTCAGGGGAATCGTCAATAGAATAAGCAGCGGCCTGAGGGTGCTGTTAAAAAGCGCAAGCAAGACCGCGAGCCAAATCGCCGTGGTAAACTCATCAAGGTCAACACTGGGTAGCATATAGGCGGTACCGAAGGCAGCAAGCGTGCGGGCAATCAAGCGAACACCCCAGGAAGGAGTAGGGCGTGGCGGAATGTTCATACGACTCGCTGTAGTTCGGCTCGAAGGCTGTTGCGAAGCGTTTGAATCCGCATAAACTCAACTAGTTTGGCGTCGCGTGCGTCCGCTTCGGTAAGGGTCGAGAGCTCCACCAGAGCGTTCTTAATGCGGTCCTCGAGGCGATGCTCTTTAAAACGCAATAGGCATTCGTACACGTGGAGGGAAAGTTGGTCCTCTAATTCCCCAATGTAGATGTTTTTGCGGGACCAATTGGCCAGCTGGTGCCGTTCGGTTAGGCATTCTGCGGCGGTTAAGGCCATGCTCGGATCCGCGTGGCGCACAAAGTGCTCCGGGCCCAGAATCCGCTCTTCGGACTGCCAAACGGCAAGCATTTCAGCGTAGAGCGCCTGGTAGGGCAGATGGCTAAATTCAAGCTCGTCTGCACTTAAATCATCCAAAATAAGGGCCGCTGAAGCGTCTTCCTGTTCCAGTCCATCGGGTCCATTCCACTTCACGCGCGCACTGCCAAACTGGAGCAGCACCCTGACCAAAGCCTCTTCTACCGCCAAGGGTCGGGGAGCCTGTGGCTGCTGCAGCACCATGCCGGGGGAATCGTTGGCGGAATCCTGGTCCCCGCGCCTTGGAGCGTTGCTGCGCAATTCTGTCCCTCGAATGCGCTCCATCTCGGCGTAGAGGCTGCGCTCCTCCATTCCCAGTCTTTGGGCGCTGTCGCGCAGATAGACTTCGCGAAGGATGGCATTGGGAATTTTAGCCACGGACTGCAGCACGTCGCGCACAATTTCTGAGCGCCGAATAGGGTCTTGGTCTGCACCGTCTTCGGTCAAAGCCTCCACCTTAAAGCGCATAAAATCTACTTCGTTTGCCGCCAAAAAGGTATTTAGGGACTCTGCGTCCATCGAGCGCGCAAGGGAGTCCGGATCTTCGCCAGCGGGCAAGGGCACTGCGCGCACATACATGCCTTCTTCAAGGAGCAAATCGATTCCGCGAAACGACGCCTTGATGCCCGCCTTGTCGCCATCGTAGAGCAGGGTCACGTGCTCGGTAAGGCGCTTCACCAGTCGGATTTGCTCAAGGGTCAGGGAGGTTCCGCTCGAAGAGACCACATTATGCACTCCCGCCTGGTGCATGCTGATTACGTCGGTGTAGCCCTCCACGAGGTATACCTTATTGGCCTTACTGATAGCCTGCTTGGCCTGAAAGAGTCCATAAAGCACCTGAGACTTGTGGTAAATCTCTGACTCTGGGCTGTTTAGATACTTCGCGGTTTTGGCATCGTTGCGAAGAACTCGCCCACCAAAGCCCACGACCCGGCCACTAAGCGAGTGAATCGGGAACATCGCACGACCCCAAAACCGGTCGATCAAGTCGCCTGATTCACGCTTTATGCAAAGCCCGGTAGCCTCGACAAACTCCGGAAGAAAGCGCTCTTTCTCGGCACTTTTGGCAAAGCTGTTGCGCCCGTCAAGGTGAAATCCGAGTTCAAATTTTCGGATGGTTTCTTCGCTAAAGCCGCGCTCTTTGAAGTAGGCAAGGCCCACGGCGCGACCCTGGTCGTCGTTCCACATCCATTCACTGAACTGCTTGAGCGCAAAGGCATTGACGGCAAACATGCTCTCTCGGCGGTCGCGAACGGCCTCCTGCTCAGGACTCGTCTCTTCTTCTTCGATTTCTATGCTGTACTTCTTGGCCAACCAGCGCAGCGCGTCGGGGTAGGTCAGCTTCTCGTGCTCCATCAAAAACGTAACTACCGAGCCGCCCTTACCAGAAGAAAAACACTTAAAAATGCCCTTGGACGGAACCACATAAAACGACGGTGTCTTCTCTTGAGTAAAGGGACTAAGGCCCCTGAAGCTGCTGCCGCTGCGCTTAAGTGTTGCGAATTCCCCAACAACCTCCTCGATGCGCGCGGCGTCAAGAATGCGGTCAATAGTGGCAGGCGAAATCAATCCCATAGGACGGATGAAGGTAGGAATTATTTGGCCCGCTGGCCCACAAAATCGATCAAGGAATCGAGTGCGTCACGGGCATCGCTCTGGGCAAACTCCGACAAAATGGCCCGAGCTTGGTCGAGAAAGGCGTTTCTGCGTTCGCAAGCATAAGCCAGGCCACCCAGGCGATCGACTTCGGTCATAAGCGTCCTGATGCTCTC
>JBEEMM010000070.1:0-9177 GCA_041192685.1 Bacteroidota bacterium
TGCGCCGAATTTAGTGGACTACGCCGAGCAGTTTTATGCCCTTCGCCAGCGCAACGGCATCGGGCGCGAGGAGGCTCGAAGGCTCATGCACAACCGCGACTACTATGGTCCGATGATGGTTCGCTGCGGACAAGCCGACGCCTACGTGACCGGATCCACCGTGAAGTACCCGCGCGCCGTGAGGCCTGTATTGGAAATTTTAGGGCCTAAAAGCGGCGTCACGTCCGTGGCTGGCGTCTATGTAATGCTGACCAAGGAGGGGCCTAGGTTTTTTGCAGACACCACGATAAACCAAGAGCCTTCAGCGGAGCGCATTGCGCAAATCGTCGGCGAAGTCTCTAAAATGGTACGCAAAATGAACATTGAGCCCCGCGTTGCCCTGCTGAGCTACTCCAATTTTGGATCGACCGAAGGAAGCACTCCCCGCAAGATGCGCGAGGCTTTGCGGCTGATTCGCCTTCAAGACCCGACCCTCAAGGTAGACGGAGAAATGCAGGCCAATTTTGCCGTAGACAACGTCTTGCTTGGCGAGCAATTCCCCTTTAGCGACCTGGTCGGCAAAGGCCCCAATGTCTTTATTTTCCCCGGACTTTCCTCGGCCAACATCTCCTACAAGCTGCTGCAGTCCATGGCGGGCATGGAGGCCGTCGGACCCCTTTTGGTCGGACTCGAATACCCTGCGCACGTGCTTCAGCTCGGATGCAGCGTTCGCGAAATTGTCAATACTGCAGCGATGGCGGTTATTGACGCGCAGTCGCGGGAGGTAGCTGGCTAAAGCCCCATGCCGTGAGCAGCGACAGCAAGGCTACGCCATAGTAGAGGGTGGAGTAGCCGAAGTATTCAATTACCCGGGTGCCCATCAGGGGGGCAATAATGTGCCCAAGCGCGTAGGTCGCGGCGTAGAGTCCGAGGTAGCGGCCGCGCGACTTCTCGCCAGCCCTAATAGTGATCCAGGAGATCATAAAGGGCATTGCCAGTATTTCTGAGGCGCTTAAAATGAACATCGAGCCATAAAGGCCCAGGAGGCTTGTAGCCCAGTTTAGGCTTGCAAAGGAGAGGGCCATGACAAGCATGCCAAGGGCAATGGCATGGCGCGGAGCAATGCGGTTCTGAGCCCAGTTCACAAAGACCATTTCGACCGCCACGATTAGGAGTCCGTTGAAGCCCAGCAGCAGCCCGATTTGCGTTTCGCTGAGGCGGAACACGTCGCGGTAGTAGAAGGGCATGGTCGAGACCAGCTGAAAGAAGACCAAGGCAAAGAGCAGGACCAGCACCGAGAAAGCCATTGCACCGCGGTCGCGGTAGGGCGAGGGTCCGGGGCTCTGAACTTCACGGGTTCTTCGAGGGCGACGCTTGCGAAAGAAGGCAACAAAAAGAAGTCCCGCCGCTGCAGAGCTCGCCGCATCGGCCCAGAATAACCCTTGGTAGCTCCACGCTGCGATTATCCCTGCGGCTGCCGGGCCAACCGAGAATCCGAGGTTGATGGCCATGCGGTTGAGGGAGAATGCGCGGGTGATGTTGCCTTCTTTGGCGTACTCAAAAACGGCCGAAGAATTGGCGGGCCGGACCATGTCGGCGACCGCAGTGAGGGTAAACACGCCAAAGGCCAGGGACCAGAATTCGGTCATAAAGCTCAAGGCAAGAAAGAGCCCCGAGCCTAAAAAAAGCGCAAGAGTTTGGACATTGTAAGAGCCCCAGCGGTCCGAGAGGTAGCCGCCCGAAATGGCTCCGACCATAGAACCAACGCCGTAGGAGGCCATGATCCAGCCGGTGTCGGCCAGGCTAAAACCAAGGCCTTCGCGCAGGTAGAGCCCCAGAAAGGGCAGAACCATGGTGCCTGCTCGGTTGATGAACATGACCGTGGCGAGAACCCAAGCCTCTTGGCTTAATCCCTCAAAAGCGGAGCGGTATTGCCGCCAAATCCAGCTAAAAATGGGAATATGCACAATGCGGTAAAGGTACCGCGACCTATCTTTAGGTTTATGAAGAATTGGTTGTTTTTAGCATTGATTTTTGTTGCCCTTCTTGACGCTCTGGGCTACGACTTCGGTATAGGCATTGATTTGACGACTGGCTATTTGCCTTTTCAAAGCAACGGAATTACCTGGGCACCGAGGTACACTGTTCCGATAGGATCCGAAATGTCGGTTGGCGCCATGGCCCCAGTCGGCCTGGGATTCAGTCAAAATGCCAATGGGGGGCTTTCGCTGGCCTACCACTATACCTTGGCAGTAACCCTTCAGGTGGGGCTGGGCAGCACCCGCGAAGCCAACGTGCCCTTTGGGGCCTTTATGAACTTGGGCTACGGGAGTTTTGACCGTCTAGTGCGCAACAACAGCGGCATAGGCCCGGCCTTTGTGCGCGACGGTTCAAACGGAGTTTTTTCGGAGGTCGGGGTGCGCTACGACTACCGCGGCAACGAAATCAATCTCTCGGCCGGACTCTGGCGGGTGCCGGTCTCAGCGGTAGACAAGGTGGATGTGGTATCCCTTCGCCTTATGTACGGGCTGCTGTACTAGTCCAGAAGCTCCTTGACAATGGCCGAAATGGCTTTGCCGTCGGCGCGCCCGGCAAGGGCTTTTGATGCGAACCCCATGGCTTGGCCAAATTGACTGCTGCTGTTGAATCCTTGGGAACTTAAAAGTTCGCTCACGGCCTGACGGAGGGCCTCACCCTCTAGAGCCTCAGGCAGGTAGCCTTGAATCACTTGGAGTTGGGCCTCTTCGACGACTGCCAAGTCTTCGCGGTTCTGTGCCCTAAAAATCTCAAGGGATTCCACTCGCTGTTTTTTGATGCGCTGAATCACGCCGATGGCCTGTTCGTGGCTCATGCTGCCATGGTTTGCCGCCGAAGTTTTTTCGGTAGTTAGGGCTGCACGAATCGAGCGAATGGCGTCAAGCCGCAGCTGATCCTTGGCCCTCATGGCCGACTTCATGTCTTCGCTGAGTTGCAGCTCAAGCGCCTCAATCGACATTGTCGTGCAAAAAGGAGTTGTTGGGCCGGAATTCCAGGTCGTTCTTCTCGCCGCGGACCATGTGGTCTCCCAAGGCATTCTGCTGGGAATAGCGGGCGCTGGCATCGAGGTCCCATCCTTGGCGTTCAAAGGCGGGTCGCTCGAGGTCTCCCTGCTGCATGCGCGCTTGATTTTGACCAAAATGGTGGTTGTAGGTCTGCAGGTAGGCTCGACGTTCCTGGGCCATTCGGCGCATGGTGTCTTCGAGGCTGTCCCGGTCGGGGTCAATCTCGGTAGTCATCCTGGCGACAGCGGGAGCGGTTCGCAGCTCAAACTGCACTTCGGGGCTACTGGCTGCTGGCTCCTGGTTAAAGGCTTCTGGCTCGTAGCTACTGGCAACTGGCTGCTGGCTAAAGGCTTCTGGCTCGTAGCTACTGGCAACTGGCTGCTGGCTAAAGGCTACTGGCTCGGGGCTGAAGGCTACTGGTTCGTAGCTACTGGCAACTGGCTGCTGGCTAAAGGCTACTGGATCTGCGGTAGCGGGTGCTGGAGCGTCTTCACGAAGGGAGGCTTCAAAGGCTAGAAATTCATCAAGACCAAATTCCTTGGAGGGCTTTGCAGGTTCGTCCTTCCAATCCAGGGTCCAGGTCATGCTGGGGCTGGCCTCTTCCTCAAGAGGTTCCTCAGCATGGCTGAATTCAGAGCGTATTTCGGGCGCAGCTTCTTCGTGAGGTTCAACCAGAAGTTCAAATTCCTGAGCCTCCTCAGACGCTTCGTCCGCAGGGGAAGTCTCGGTGAATGCGGCCTCAGGTGTCTCTGGAGCATCGGGTGCATCCCAAGGCAGGGCAGGGGACAGTTCAAAAGAAATGTCCGAACTAAATTCTGATTCGACTTCTGCGTCTACCGAGGCCAGTGCTTCCTCAGGGTTGGGATGCGCATGATGGGCGGGTTCCTGCGTCAAATCAAAGGCTGGGCTTAACTCCGAATCAAGGTCATAGGCCTGAGGAGTTTCCTGAAGCTCAAGGGTATCGGGTTCGGGCGCCAAGGCTTGGGTAAAGGGAACCTCGGTAGGGCTAGGGGCGGACTCCTCGAGCGGACTCTTGCTTCGCACCGGCTCATCAAACAGGTTGAATTGCGATCCGGGGGCGGAGTCGGGATGGAGCTCGTAGATCACTTTTTCGGGCTCGGCGGGGTTGACCGTTCCGATGGGATTGGTGGCGCTGAAACCTGTTGCAATGACCGTTACCTGGAGGGCTCCGTCAAGGTGGGGGTCTTCGCCAATGCCCATAATGATGTCGACCTGGCGGCCGGCTTGGTCTTGAATGTAGTCGTTGATTTCGCCGATTTCATCGAGCGTTACCTCGTGCTCGCCGCTCCCCGACACGATCAGAAGCAGCACCGAGCGGGCTCCTTCGATGTGGTTGTCGTTCAAGAGTGGGGAGTCAAGGGCACTGCGCACCGACGACAGGGCGCGGGTTGAGCCGGTGGCCTTGGCACTGCCCATGATGGCGGTTCCGCTGTTGTGCAAAACGGTTTTGGCGTCGCGCAGGTCGATGTTGACGCTGTAGTGGTGCGTGATGACTTCGGCGATTCCGCGCGC
Source organism: Bacteroidota bacterium (assembly GCA_041192685.1). Classification (GTDB taxonomy): domain Bacteria; phylum Bacteroidota; class Bacteroidia; order Flavobacteriales; family Schleiferiaceae; genus TMED14. The sequence continues at coordinate 4,554 of JBEEMM010000070.1, forward strand.
AGCGGTAGAAAGCACCTCGTCGGCCTTCATGAAGCCCTGCTTGAAGCCCAGGTTGCCGTAGACCTCGCGCAGTTTGTTGTTGTTAATTACAATGAGGGAATCCACATGCTCGCGCAGGCGCTCGATGCCCAATTCTGCTTGGCGCAGGCGCATGCTGCCCTCAAAGCCAAAGGGTGCAGTGACGATTCCGACGGTCAAAATACCCATTTCGCGGGCTGCCATGGCGATTATGGGTGCAGCACCTGTTCCGGTTCCGCCGCCCATGCCAGCCGTGATGAAGACCATCTTGGTTTGCGCCCCCAAAACGGCTTGAATTTCTTCGTAGCTCTCGAGTGCGGCCTGCTCGCCAACCTCGGGATTCGCTCCGGCACCGAGGCCTTCGGTCAGGGTTGCGCCGAGCTGAATTTTGTTTTCTACGGGGCTAAAATCAAGAGCCTGGGCGTCGGTGTTGCAGACAATAAAGTCTACGCCACGTATTCCTTGATTCTTCATGTAGTTGACCGCGTTGGAGCCGCCACCCCCTACGCCAATCACTTTGATGGCAGAGGAGCGGTGCTTGGGCAGGTCGAAGTCTAGAGCATGTGGGTCCATAGTATTAATTCAAATCGTTGTCGTCAATAAGCTTGAGAAATCCGTCGGCCCAGCGCTTGAAGAAGTCGCCTTTGGCCTTTGTTTTTTGTGGTTGGTCCGCCGTGGAACCCGATACCGCATTGGCCGTTTCGAGTTCGCCTAGGTGCTCGACCAAGACCTCGTCGGCCGGTTCAGTGGCATCGGCAGGCGCGGGGCTGAGGTCCCAATGCGTGGATTCCAGCTCTGGGCTAAGGCTCAAGGCTGGGTCGGATTCGCGCACAAAAACCTCGACGTCGCGTCCTTCGAGGCCCTTCATTAAGAGCCCCACGGCGGTGGCATACATCGGCGAGTTTAGGGCATGATCCAGCGGAAGGGCGGCAAGGTGCTCGTTGGGGTAACCGATGCGCGTATCCATGCCGGTGAGGTATTCCACGAGCTGCTTCACGTGCTTGAGTTGGCTGCCTCCTCCGGTAATGACCACTCCAGCAATGAGCTTGCGCGAAGGTTGGTCGTAACCGTAGTTCTTGACCTCGGTAAAGACCGCGTTGATGATTTCGGTAGTCCTAGCGTGAATGATTCGGCTCAAGGTTTTGAGGCTAATCTCCTTGGGGTCGCGTCCCCGAAGTCCCGGGATGGATACAATTTCGTTTTCTTTGTTTTCCCCCGGCCAGGCGGAGCCAAATTTGACCTTGAGCTGCTCTGCCTGCTTCTCGATGATGCTGCAGCCCTCTTTGATGTCGTTGGTGATGATGTTGCCGCCGTAGGGTATTACGGCGGTGTGGCGAATGATTCCGTCTTTAAAAATGGCGATGTCGGTGGTTCCTCCGCCGATGTCGACCAAGACCACGCCGGCTTCTTTTTCTTCTTGGCTCAGCACGGCCTTGGCACTCGCCAGGGGTTCAAGATTCAGGGCCTTGAGCTCAAGGTCTGATGATTTCACGCAGCGCGCAATGTTGCGGATGCTGGTCACCTGACCCACCACAATGTGGAAGGTGGCCTCGAGCCGCGCGCCATACATTCCGCAGGGTTCTTTGATGTCGCCTTGGCCGTCGACCTTGTATTCCTGTGGGATTACGTGAATGATTTCTTCGCCCGGCATCATGGCCAGTTTGTGTACGTTTTCGGTGAGGCGCTCCAGATCGAGTTCGTCAATTACTTCCTCGGAATCTACCCGCGTGATGTAGTCGCTGTGCTGAAGGCTGCGAATGTGCTGCCCTGCAATGCCCACGACCACTCCGGTTATGTCAAATCCGCAGTCCAATTTCGCGGCTTCGATGGCCTGCTTGATGGACTCGATGGTTTGGGTGATGTTGACCACCACGCCGCGCTGCACCCCAAGGCTAGGAGCTGTTCCGTAGCCGAGGATTTCGAGCTTGCGGTAGCTGTCGAGTTGACCGACCAGAACGGCAATTTTGGTGGTGCCGATGTCAAGTCCTACGGCGATTGTTGGGGTGTTCATGGTTGGCTGGGAGCGGAGGTTAGCATAAAGACGACCTGGTCTTCGAAGCGCACGTCAAGGCGCTCGAGTTGGTCCAGGGTTTTGTTTTGGAGCGCATAGGCATAGAGGGCCTTGGCGCGGTGGGCCTTGCGGGCAAATTCGCTAGCGTCGCCCCAAACGATGCGGTGGGGGTGCCATTCGGGGAAGGCGGTAAAGCCCGTTTCGGGCTTAAAATCCAGGGCGTACCAGCCGCCGCGGAACGAGGAATGCTGGGCTGCGCGGTTCAAAAGTCGTAGGGCTTCGGCCCTGCGGGCGCGGGTGTAGGTGCCGGTGACCAGCGGAAGCCGGGGCTTGTCGTGCTTGGAGAGGGGGAATAAGTTGCCCGAAGCGTCGCAGTACGCGCTTTGTAATCCATTAGAAATCCGTGCTTTAGCCACTTTTTGCTTCACGACGCTGTACACTGTTCCATCCCAAGTTGAAAATACCTCCGCATCCTGCACCAGTTCGTGGCTTTTGAGCTTTTCTTCTAACATTGAAATGTTGATTTCTTTCGCGGTTTTGCCGGCCCAGGGCCAGCCTTCGCTCGCGAGGCTCGGGCAGAGGTCTGAGGCGATCAGCAGCACTTGATCTTTGGGCTGGTGAATGCGGACTTTGGTCGATATTTTCCGCGCGGATTCTCGAGGTTGCAGGGCGAGAACCAGCCCGAGGGATAGGCCGGCAAGCCCGAGGGTCCAGGAGCTTATGACGACGGTGGTTCTCATCCAGGGCTTCATGCTTTGGCGAGAATTAGGCGTTCTACGTGCGGAACCAGGCGGTCAATGTCGCCCGCTCCGACGGTGACGATTACTTGGGCGGGTTGGCTCACGAGCCATTCTGCTCCACGGTCGTAGGGTACGAGTTGGGCGCCGGGGATTCGGGCTGCGAGCATGGCGCTGTCGACTCCGGCCATGGCGCGTTCGCGGGCGGCGTAGATTGGGAGTATGCCGACGTAGTCGGCGCCTCGAAGGGATTGGGCGAATCCTGCTGCGAAGTCGCGGGTGCGGCTGTAGAGGTGGGGTTGAAAGAGCAGGGCTATTTTTTGGCCTGGGTGCATTCCCCGCAGGGCTTCGATGAGTCGGGTGAGTTCGGTGGGGTGGTGGGCGTAGTCGTCGATGTAGTGTCGGCCAGCGGCGCTTGCGCGGCGGTCGAACCGCCGCGCCACCCCGCGAAAGCTCGCGATCGCTTCGCCGATCGCGGCCGCGGGCATGCCCACGCTGTGGGCCAGCGCCGCCGCAGCCACCGCATTCTCCACATTATGAAGCCCCGGGAGGCCGGCCTGCGTCGCAACCTCTTGACCGTCCACAACCAAAATAAAATGCTGCAAACCGTCCACCATCCGCACGTCGCGGTAGCTGTAGCGATCGCCCGGTCGCCCGTAGAGCTCCGCGCCCTCGAGATCCGCGCAGCCGGGTCCGGCAAAAAGAGGACCCTTCACCTGGCTTGCAAACTCCCTAAACCCCTCTATGACCGAGTCCGCCTCGCCATAAATATCCAAATGGTCCGCGTCGGTGCTGGTGACGACCGCCGCGCTAGGATGAAGCTGTAAAAACGAACGGTCAAACTCGTCGGCCTCCACCACACTCAGTTCGGCAGGCCCGGGCAGGCAGTTCGAATTGAAGTTGCTGGCGATTCCGCCCAAGAAGGCTTGAATCGGCCGGTCCTGGCTGAGGATCCAGGCGAGCATCGCAGAAGTAGTCGTCTTGCCATGGGTGCCGGCCACGGCCAGGCTTTGCCCGGCATTGGCAATCTGCCCCAGCAGCTCAGCCCGCTTGAGCACAATCCGTCCCTCGCCCTGAGCGGCAAGCAGCTGGGGATGATCAGCTGGAATCGCCGGCGTGTAAATAATCCAGGCCGCGGGGGGAACCTTCCATGCCTCCAAGGAATCGTCGAAGCGCATCCTGGCCCCTTCGCGCTCAAGAGCCTCGGTGAGGTCCGAGGGCGTTTTGTCGTATCCGCTTACGGGAATTCCGCGCGCCAAGGCCCACCGTGCAAGCGAAGACATGCCAATGCCTCCGATGCCCAAAAAGTCTAGGGCGGGAATGCGGTCTATTTGCGCCATGACCAAAGTCGTTCGCATTCGTTTACAATGTCTTGGGCCGCGGCCGGCTTGGCCAGCTTGCGGGCGTTGCCCCGCAGCAGCTCGAGTTCGTCGGGCCGGTTGAGGAGCCCGTGCACGTGGCCGCAAAGATTGTGGATGTTCACCTCGGGCATAATCACCGCCGCCCCGGAATCCACCAAACTCTGCGCGTTGTGGGTTTGGTGGTCTTCGGCCACGTTGGGCGAGGGCACAAGGACCGCTGCCGACCCCGAGCAAGCCAGCTCGCTCAAGGTGCCGGCTCCCGCACGCGAGAGGACCATGTCGGCCGCCCGCAACGCAGCGGGCATGTCGTCGATGAAGGCACTAATTATGCGTCCTCGGCCTTGACCAAATCGGTCGATGAGCTCTTGGGCGTAGTAGCGTCCGCACTGCCAAAAAATCTGGATGTCGCTGGACCGCCACATGTTTTCGCAGGCCGCGACGCCCTCGTTGATGGCGCGAGCTCCCTGGCTTCCGCCCAAAATAAGAACCAGGGGCTT